>CAZZYH010000004.1:56314-62459 GCA_964658225.1 Vulcanimicrobiota bacterium
CGTCGATCAAGCTCACGTGGAGCAAGCAGCGGGGTTCGCGAAGCGAGGCGCGGGATGCCGCGCATCCACCGCGCTAGGCTTCTTCTTCGAGCGCGTCCGGGGTTTCAGCCGACTTGGCTTCTATTTCCATGTCGCGGAACTCGTCCGAGTCGAAAACCTCGCCGCATTCCTGGCATTCGACGAACTCCGCATCGTCCTCACGTGCCACGATGCGAACCTTGGGGTGTTTGCAGGCTGTATCCATGGGGGTCTTGGGTGGGTCGCAGGACGACCGACGCGTAGATTGTAACCGGGATGGTGTGTCTCTGAAAGAGGGTCGGCGCAAGAAGATTCCAAAGCGCGCAATCGCTCTTCGATAAAAATTATTGAACGACAACAAGAGCAAATCAGCCGGGCGGCATTGTATGCGGACCCGCGCAGTCCTATACTAGGGAAACGATGCTGCGGCTGACCAAAAAGGCGGACTACGGGTTGATGGCGTTGAAGTATCTGGCCGAGCACCCGCAAAGTGCCGCTCTCAGCGCCAAGGACATCGCCGAGGCCTACCACATTCCACCGCAACTGCTGGCCAAAATCCTCCAGCGGCTGGCCAAGGTCGGGCTGGTCCGCTCCAGCGCCGGCATGAACGGGGGGTACGCGCTGGCCCGCGATCCGGCCAGGATCTCCGCTTTCGAGGTTATCTGGGCAGTGGACGGGCCCCAGTTTTTGACCGCGTGCACGACCGGCAAACGTTCCTGTGACCTGACGGAGAGCTGCACCATCAAAGAACCCATGCTCCGCGTGAACGACGCGATCGCCGAGTTGCTCAAGAATATCCGTGTCGGCGACCTGGTGGAAGCAGGAGCGAAGTCAGGCGCCCGGCGCGGTGCGGCGGGCGAGCAGACCCTGGTATCGATCCAGTTCTAGCGCAGGACGGCGGCAGGGTCCCACCGGCAGGGACCAAGTTTCTATCGATCTTTGGAGAGTTATCTTATGAGCACCACAGCAATCGACCTCAATGTCAGCGGCGTGCAGCCTGGCGAAGACCTTGCAGACGCGGTGGTTCCGGCTGTCTCCGGCCCGGCGACCACGGCGAACGGCGTCAAGCTGCCCATCTATATGGATAACCACGCCACCACGCCGCTCGACCCCCGCGTGCTCGAGGCCATGCTCCCCTACTTTACGGGCAAGTTCGGCAACGCGGCCAGCCGCAATCACGGCTTTGGCTGGGAGGCTGAGCAGGGCGTGGAGCATGCGCGCGAGCAGATCGCGAAGCTGATCGGCGCCACCGCCAAGGAGATCATCTTTACCTCCGGAGCGACCGAGTCGAACAACCTGGCGATCAAGGGCATCGCGGAGATGTATAAGGAGCGGGGCAACCACATCATCACCCAGGTAACCGAACACAAGGCGGTGCTGGACACCTGCAAGCGCCTCGAAAAATCCGGCTACAAGGTCACCTACCTGCCGGTCAAAGCCGACGGGCTGATCGATCTTGAAGACCTGCGCCGGGCCATCACCGACAAGACGATCCTGGTCTCGATCATGTACGCCAACAACGAGATCGGCGTGATCCAGCCGGTTCAGGCCATCGGTGCGCTCTGCCATGAGAAGAGCGTGATCTTCCACACCGATGGTGTCCAGGCTGTCGGCAAAATTCCGGTCAACGTCTTGGCCGACAACATCGATGTGATGTCACTGACCGCGCACAAGGTCTACGGCCCCAAGGGCGTCGGCGCGTTGTACGTGCGTCGCCGCAATCCTCGCGTGCAGATCTCCGAGCAGCAGAACGGCGGCGGCCACGAGCGGGGCATGCGCTCGGGCACGCTGAATGTGCCGGGCATCGTCGGCTTCGGCAAGGCCTGCGAGATTGCGGGCCTCGAGATGGAGGCCGAAGCCAAGCGGCAGATCGCCTTGCGCGAGCGCCTGAAGACCAAGTTCGAGTCCTCGCTTGACTATGTCTTTGTCAATGGCTCGATGGAGCACCGGCTGCCGGGCAATCTCAACATGAGCTTTGTCTACGTGGAAGGCGAGTCGCTCCTGATGGGGATCAACGATATTGCGGTTTCGAGCGGTTCGGCCTGCACCTCGGCCACCCTCGAGCCATCCTATGTACTCAAGGCTCTCGGGCTCGGCGACGATGTGGCACATAGCTCGATCCGCTTCGGGCTGGGGCGCTTTAACTCCGAGGCCGAGGTAGACTACGTTGCCGACAAGCTGATCGACGTGGTGCAGAAGCTGCGCGAGCTCTCGCCTCTCTACGAGATGGTCAAGGAAGGCATCGATCTTTCGAAGATCGAGTGGGCGGCGCACTAGAGCTTCAAGGGTCCGGGATGAAGCGTTCCTGGTGGAAGCGCCTGCTGCCAGGCACGCTCGTCGGCGGCTTGATCGGCATCGTTGAACCCGCGCGATTGCGCCGTATCTGGTGGGATCGGCACCCGGGTAGCCGGAGGCTGTTCCAGCAGGAGATCCTCTGGTACGGGTTAGGCGCGATGGTTCTTCTATGCGCGGGTTACCTGGTCAGGTTTGTGGTCAGGTTTTATGTTCAGGAGTATGGGCCACATTTTTGTGAGAGTTCCGCAGGAGGAACACAATGGCATACAGCGATAAGGTAGTTGACCACTACAGCAATCCCCGCAACGTTGGCACGCTCGACAAGAGCTCGTCCGAGGTCGGCACGGGCCTGGTAGGCGCGCCGGAGTGTGGCGACGTCATGCGTCTGCAAATCAAGGTAAACCCGGTCACCCAGGTCATCGAGGAGGCCAAGTTCAAGACCTTTGGCTGCGGCTCGGCCATTGCTTCGAGTTCGCTCGCGACCGAGTGGGTCAAGGGAAAGACGATCGCCGAGGCGATGACCATCTCCAATACCGACATCGTGAAAGAACTCGCGCTGCCGCCGGTCAAGATCCACTGCTCGGTCTTGGCCGAGGATGCGATCCGCGCCGCCATCGGGGACTGGAAGACGAAAAACGGGGTTGCCGAAACCAGCGAAGCGGCGGCGCCGGTCGTCACGGCCTAGTTCTGCGGGTGGGGGAAGCGGGAACGGCGAGACGGCGGACAGCTTCGTGCCGCGGCGTCCGCCGCCCGTCTCCTCACCGGCCTGCCGCCCAGGCCTCCCGCGCCTGGGTCGGCCGGAGCAGACCGCAGGCAGCATGCCCGGCATGCAGAGCCTCCCGCAGCCGGAGCAGCCGAAAAGGTATCGAAGGCGCGTTCTTCCGAGCTTTCGACTCCCCCACACCCGCTATTGAAGACACAGGAACCCTACGCACTCGTATGAGCACACTGCCCGGCATCCTTCAACCCGACAACCTCGCCGCCAGCCAAAAAGGTGTGCAGGTGACCGAGCGTGCGCTCCAGCGCATACGCGCCGCGATGGCCAAAGAGGGTGTCTCGCCGAGTGAGGGAGGCCTGCGCCTGGGCATCCAGGGCGGCGGCTGCTCGGGGCTCTCCTACAATATTCGTTTCGACTCGCAGCCGCGCGAGCGGGACCGTATCTACGAGTTCTCCGACGTCCGCATCTTCGTCGATCCAAAATCGTTTCTCTACCTGCACGGCATGATCCTCGACTACGAGGAGACACTGATGCGGCAGGGCTTCAACTTCATCAATCCGCATTCGACCAAGTCCTGCGGCTGCGGTTCCTCGTTCTCAGCCTGAACGCCCTCTCTATGAAAGAACAAGATGCCGTCCTTGCTGCGCCCGCCGGTGCGGATTACTTCGCTGTCTTCGGACTGCCGCGCAAGCTTGCGCTCGATGTGAAAGCGCTCGAGCGCAGCTTCTACCGGTTGAGCCGCGACCTGCATCCGGACCGCTTCGCTCAGGCGAGCGCGGAAAAGCAGCAGTGGTCGCTCACCCAGTCGTCCTTGCTCAACGACGCCTACCGCACACTCAAGCAGCCGATCGCGCGTACCGAGTACCTGTTGCGCCTAGAAGGCGTGACCCTGGCCGATGAGAAGAGCGCCGCCAAGCCACCCGAGGATCTGCTGGAGGAGGTCTTCGAGCTGAATCTTCAGCTTGAAGAGATGCGCGCGAACCAGAAGCTCGGCGAGGACGATCCGCTGTTGCGCCGGGACCTGACCAGTGCCCAGGCACAGTTTACCGAGCAGCTGGCTCAGCTCGACCGGGAGATGGAGCGAAACTGGGAGTTGTGGGATGGCGGCATCCCGAGCGAACAGGCGACGGCCAAGGCGGCGCTCGCGGCGTTGCTCGATAAGCGGCGCTACGTGCGCAACCTGGTCCGGGATGTGAACGCAGCGCTCGCAGGCGCTGCGACTTCCTAAGCCCGCGCAGGGAAGATCGACCGCGCATGCCGCACACGGCTCAGGACGACGTACACTCGATGGCGGACCGGACAGGAAACCAAGAAATGGCGCAAGAGCAGGGTAGCAACACCGAAAACCGCGTGGTGGGCATCGATCTTGGCACCACGAACTCGCTCGTCGCCTTCATGCAGGGCGACCAGCCCATCGTGATCCCCGGCGAGGATGGCACCAACCTGGTTCCGTCGGTGGTGGCCTTCCCTGTCGGCGCAGAGGGAGCGCGCAAGGTGGTCGTCGGCAACCCCGCCCGGCGCTACTTGGCCGAGCAGCCGGACCGCGTGGTCTACTCGGCCAAGCGGTTGATGGGCCGCGGCTTGGAAGATGTGGAAGACGAGCTACGGCTCTTTCCGTTCAAGGTCGCCGGCGACCTCGCCCCCGGCGAAGTGTTGCGCCTCGAGATCGGCGACACGCAGGTGACGCCGCCGGAGATCGGCGCCCAGGTGCTCCGGCAGTTGAAGCGCAATGCGGAACGCTACTTCGGCGCCCCGGTCACCAAGGCGGTGATCACCGTCCCGGCCTACTTCAACGACGCGCAGCGTCAGGCGACCAAGGATGCGGGGCGGATGGCGGGCCTCGAAGTCTTACGGCTGGTCAATGAGCCGACGGCCGCCGCGCTTGCCTACGGGCTCGACCGTCGCAAGGAAGGCCTGGTCGCGGTCTATGACTTCGGTGGCGGAACATTTGATATTTCGATCCTGCGTCTGCAGGAGGGGATCTTTGAAGTCGTCGCCACGCACGGGGACACGCATCTGGGCGGCGATGACATCGATAACCTGCTGATCGCGATTGCGCTTGAAGATATCCGCGGAGACATCGGAATCGACGTGCGCGCCGACGGCGCCGCGGTCCAGGCCGTGCGCCGGGCTGTGATCGAGGCGAAGATCGCCTTGTCTACGGAGCATACGGCGCGGCTGAGCGTGCAGCTGCCCGGCGGCGCGGACTACCACCGGGAGCTGACCCGTGAGCAGTTCGAACAGCTCATCAGCCCGGTCGTCGATCGGACGATGACCTCGGTCCGGCAGGCTCTGGCCGATGCTTCGCTCCGCGTGGACCAGATCGACGAAGTGGTAATGGTCGGCGGCTCGACCCGGATCCCGTTGGTGCGGCGCATGGTGAGCACGCTGTTTGAGCTCGAGGCGCGCGGGCGGGTCCTGCATACCGAGCTCAATCCGGACGAAGTGGTCGCGCTCGGCGCGGCCGTGCAGGCCCATATCCTGGCCGGCGGCTCGGCTGCGACGGAAAACATGCTGCTGCTCGACGTAACCCCTCTGTCGCTCGGCATCGAGGCGCTCGGCGGGGTAGTGGCCAAGATCATCCATCGCAACTCGACCATCCCCGCGTCCGAAACAGAGCACTTCACGACCGGTGTCGACGGCCAACTGAACGTCGCGATCCATGTCGTGCAGGGGGAGCGGGAACTGGCCAAAGACTGCCGCTCGCTGGCGCGCTTCGACCTGAAAGGCATTCCGCCGATGGCGGCCGGGCTGCCGCGGATCGAGGTCAAGTTCCTGATCGACGCCAACGGTATCCTGCAGGTTTCAGCCCGCGAGCAGCGCTCCGGGCGCGAGGCCCAGGTGGAGGTCAAGCCGACCTACGGGCTCACCGACGAACAGGTGGAGACCATGATTCTCGACTCCTTTGATCACGCCGAAGCCGACATCGAGCAGCGGCAGTGGATCGAGACCCGCGTCGAAGCCGAGGACATCGCGGCGAAGGTGGAGAAGGCGCAAGGGCATCCGGCCTGGAAGCTGCTGAGTTATGAAGAGGCGACCGAGATCGAGTCGCTGATGCAAGAGGTCCTGGTGCTCAAAGAAGGCGACGACCGGCTTGCTCTGCGGGGCGCGATC
>CAZZYH010000005.1:0-49074 GCA_964658225.1 Vulcanimicrobiota bacterium
GTTCAATGGTAGGACAGCTGACTCTGACTCAGCATATCGGGGTTCGAATCCCTGGTGGGCAACCAACACCATGCTTGTTGGCCGGGCGGCCTGCCGTCGGTCCGTGCCAAGCGGAACGGCGCGCCGCGCGTCCCCCGTATTGGCTGCGTCCCCCGTGGTTTCTGGTGCCCTATGGTTTCCTGCCGAGTGGCGACTAGATCAAGCAAAGCCTGAAAGCGTGAGCGGGGACCGAGGTCTGCGCGGTCTCTCTGTGTGTCCCGCGCGGGTCGTTCCGGGCTTTGCTTCCCGCAGCCCTCAAGCTGTCGATGGCCTCCCCGACCTTTTGGGCATTCGTGAGCGGCTTGTCAGGGCTTGTTAGGAACAGAGCGGGAACGGTTCCAGCTCTGCGGATCGCTTGGATGGCGATCGGCGAGGGGATCATCGGGACGCAGAGAGCGGCTCGCGCGTCCTTAGCGGCTGGCGTGCCAGCCGTAGGTTGCGGCGAGGTCGCCGTGTTCGCCCACCAGGAGCAAGGCTGCCCGGCCTGCTTCAAGGAGCCCGGAAAACTGCTTGCCGCTCCGTGTATCCGTGAAGGAAACAGGCGAGGTGTCTGTCTCGGAGGTGAGCACATAGAGGGTTGCATGGGGCAGGCGGGTGGGACAGATGAGAATCCCCGGGTTCGTCACGGGTGTGGTGTAGGTGGGCTCGATAGCGGCGGCCTTTAATGCGTAGGCGTAGACCTGCGCAACCGAAGCGAGTTGGCTGTTCAACTCGAGCGGAAAGGCGGAGAACAGGAGCTTGCCTTTGCCCAGGGGCAGCTCGGCCCAATCCCTGCCGCCGGGCAGGGTATCGCGATCGAGCACCGTGGTGGCCATGCCGCCATACTGCAAAGGCAGGTCGCCGGCCGGCGTATGCAGGAGCTCATCCCGCAGCTGCAGGGGTGCGAGGGTGGCTTCGAGACCCAAAGCGCTCGCTCGGTCGGTCGCGTGCAGGTGCGCGTCGGCGCTGAACGGACCCGAGAGGAGCAGCACCGCCCCGGCGCGCACGCGTGCTTCGATCGCTGCCCAGGCTTCCTGGCGCAATCCGTAAGGAGAGGGAAGGATGATCAGCTTCGGGGTGCCGAGCGTGTCGATCTGGTACTCGCCGACCGCGTAGGCCTCTGCCCGGTCGTAGGAGTAGAGGGCCCGCACGGCAGCCTGCTGGGCGGCCAGCGCCTGCGCGTTGTAGGTCGACATCTGCAGCGACTGGGGCAGCACGATGGCGACCTGGGGCAGGGTGAGTCCGGTCGCATAGGGCGCAGCCTGCCGGGCAAAGGCGCCGAGGTCGCGCATCATCGACTCCCAGACTTTGGCCGATCCGTCGCTGCGCTCGATGCCGAAGTCCACTTCGCGGTCCCAGTCCCACTGCATGGCGCCGGACGAGCCGGCAGCGAAGCCGAGCGCCCACTTGCGTTCTTCGATCGCGGAGCCGGTCAGCTCGTCGTAGCGCCAGGTGCCGTCGGGGTTCCAGGCGGGCTGGTAGCCGGTCTCGCCGGTGATGTTGGGCATGCCGGGGCGCTTGGCCGCGATCGAGTCCCAGAGCAGGGCATCGTCCTGCCAGTAGGTGTGGTTGGTGGTGAAGGAGACGCCGGCGGTCGCATAAAACTGGTTGAGCAGGCGATTGGTGACCCCTCCCTCATCCTGGCCGACGTTGATCAGCTGCGTGCTGCCTGCCCGGTGGATGGCGGCCACCATCGCGCGCACCCAGGCGGAGAACATATCCTGCGCGAACAGGTTGTAGTCGAGCGCGCGGACCTCCTGCGGGTTGCCGTACCGCTCGTAGCTCAGGTCGGTCTGCTTGGGCAGCGCGATGGAATGCCAGTCGCCCAGCTGGGTTGCCGGGGTTCGCCAGGCCTCGGCCAGTGCGCCGAGGCTGCCGCCGTAGTGCGTTTCGAGCCAGCTTTGCCAGGCGGCGGTCTCGGCGGGGTCGCCGTTGGGGATGTTGCCGTGGAAGATGAGCCGGGGATTGGAGAAGGAGGGCTCGTTGATCAGGTCGTAGCAGAGCCAGGGAAGCTTGCCGAAGCGCTCGACGACCGAGGCGATGTAACCCTTTTCGGCCTGGAGGGTAGAAGCATCGAGGTAGGGGTTGGGCGGGGTCTCGGTGGAGTCGTTGGGGCCCCGTCGCTGCTCGCTTACGCGGGGAGTGAAGGCGAAGAAGGTGAAGTTGACGGCGATGTGGTGGCGGTGGGCAGCGGAGAGAAAGGCCTCGAGGTTGCGCAGAAAGCGCTCGTTCGCGCCGCCGGTGAGAGGCTCGACGAACTTGGACTGGCCGCCCCAGACCCCGGTGCGCACAAAGTTGACGCCGTGGCGTTCCATGTCGGCAAAGTCGTGCTCCCAGATGGCGGCATTGCGAGGGCCGGAGAAGTCCCAGCCATTGGCCTCGGTCGAGAAGTAGTTGGCGCCGACGGGAAAGAAGGGCTTGCCGCCCAGGGTAAGAAAGTCGCCGTTGACGCCGAGTGCCTCGCCGCCGGCAAGCGCGGAGAGCGGCTCGACGACAAAGCCGTTCTCGGCAAACTCGGCGGGGGCGGTGGCCCCGGCCGGCGTCCAGGTGGCGCGCACGGTGTAGACGCCTGCTTGGAGGGGCTTGCGGAAGGGCGCGGCGGCCCCGCCGGCCAGGGGAGCGAGCGGAAGCTGGGCGCGCTCGAGGACCTTTTCGCCTTCGAGCAGCTGCAGGTCGAGCCTGCCATCGGGCTCGGCATCGGCTGGGCGGCGCAGGTGCACGCTCAGCTCCGGCAGCTCGCCCGGGCGCAGGGTACTGTACTGGGCCTCGATCATCAGGCTGGTGGCGCCGGCCTGTGCGTACCGGGCGGCGGTGCGGAGCAGAGTGCTGCCGTCTTTTGAATCCCAGAAGCCGGCCGCGGGGGTGAAGGGAAGGGCCACGATCCGGCTGCCGGGCATCATGCTGGCGGCGCCGTGATCGGCGACGATGATGGGCGCGGCGAGGTGGGTGCCCTCCGCGGAGTCCAGGTAGCCCAGGCCTTCCAGGCGACCTTCCTGCGCGAAGATGCGGGTTGCATGTACCTCGAGCGGGGGCAGAAAGCCGTACCCGGCGCGCCAGTGGAAGGTACCCGGTAACGCGGGGAGCGGGTAGCTGTGGCGGAAGTCGATCGCGCGGCTGTAGGTCTCCTGCGGGCTCTGCGCGGCGAAGCTGCCCTCCTGTGTGCCCAGCACCGGGACGCGCAGAGGCTGGCCGCCGAGCAAGAGAAGATTGCCGCCCGCCTGCAGGTAGTGGAGCACGGCCGGCCACGCCTCTACCGGGAAGGCGGAGCCGTAGGGCATGACCAGCAGGCGGGTTTGCCTGAGAGCGTCGTTCGAGCGGAGCTGCTCCACGCTCAGGAAGGTAGGCGCACCCCCGAGGGCGGTGGTGAGCGCCTGCTGCGAGAGCGGTTGGCTATCTACTGTGGGGAAGCCGGGCTGGAAGAAGACGGCTACCTGGGCCCGGGCGTGCAGAGAAGCGCAGGTGAAGAGGACCGCCAAACAGAGGGCGCGCCGCAAGAGAGGCATGGAGGAGACCTCGAGAATCGGAGTGAGCGAGCAGGGTTGCGGGCTGGGTAATGTGGCGGCGCGTTGCCGAGCCACCTGGCGCGCGGGGGAGTGTGTCCGCCGGTGGCGCAAGGGTCGGCCTCGGTGCGGGAGCAGACGCGGGCGCCCGCTTGTGCAAGCGCCTGCGCATGGAGACTCGGTGCGTTTAGAAGTTGAACTTGACCGCCAGCTGCACGTTGCGGGGCGTGTAGCCCGCTGCCGTGCTGGTGATGGTGCCGAAGGTGCCGTCCGTCACGGTCGCATCGGGTGCGCCGAGCTGTACGTGGTTCAGAGCATTGAAGGCCTCGAAACGGAACTGCAGGGTATAGCGCTGATCGGACCCGAAGTAGGTATTCTTGATCGCCGACAGGTCCGCGTCCACCAGCCGGGGCGTGCGTACATTGCCCAGGGTGCGAGGCGCGTTGCCGAGGGTGAAGGGCGCCGGGAGTGCCCAGGCGCCACCCGGGTTGGTGGCCGTGGCGAGCGTGTTGTTAAACCACTTCGTTCGCGTGGGGCTGCTGAGCTTCACGTTGGAGGTGTTCAGCTCCGGGCGCTGCCCCTCGAGAAACAGGTCCGAGTTATCCGAGACACCGCCGACGATCACCGGGTTGCCGCCGATGTAGCTGACGATGCCCGAGCTCTGCCAGCCTTTGATGAAGCCGCCGGCGAGTCCATGCACGTTGCCGAGGAAGCGGCGTCCGGCACCAAACGGCAGCTCATAGGTGTAGCTCGTCACGAGTTGGTGATTGATGTCTTGCGGGGACACCGAGTACTCGCCGCGAGGATTGTACTGGTTCTGATAGGTGGAGCTGTAAGGCCCGAGATAGGTGACAGCCGCCGGTGAGTTATCCATCAGCTTGGCGCCGGTGTAGGAGACCAGCAGGGTCAGCCCCTGGGCAAAGCGCTTGTCCAGCCGCGCCGTGATGGCGTTGTAGTTGGAGTAAGCGCCTGCCTTGCGGTAATCGGTAACGCCGTTGTACTGGGGGTAGGGCCGCAGCAGATAGTTGCGCTGGATGGTGGGCTGCGAAAGCGGCGAGCCGGGCGTCGTGATGACGCCGTAGAAAGGATTGGCCACCGTATCGAGCAGCGAGCTGCCGAGCGAGAGATAGCTCGGGTTGACCTGGTCATAGGGCATGCCCGGGTCGCCGACTACCAGGAACTGGCCCTGGTTGTAGAGATAGCCGATCTCGACCACGGTCTGGCCCGGGAGCGAGCGCTGAATGGTCAGGTTGGCCTGCTCCGAGTACGGGGTGCGGGTGTTGCGATTGTCGAGAAAGGAGGCCTGGATCGTGTTGCCGAGGTCCGTGCCGGGACCGCCACCAGCGCCGGCGGGCAGGTTATAGCCGGTGGGGAAGGGGTTATCGAGGGTGGTGTTGATGGTGCGCTCACTGTCGAAGGTGAAGCTGGCGTTGGTCTGCGAGTTGAAGCCCTCGGTGCCGAGGGCCCCGTCGGCGCCGGCGGGTTGCACGACGGCCGGCGCAAAGACGATGCCGAAGCCGGCGCGCACGGCCCAGCGATCATTCGGGCTCCAGATTGCGCCCAGGCGGGGGGCGAAATCGAGCTTATGCGCGTTGATCTGCTGGCGTCCGTACTGGCCGGTCGCGGTCTGGGCGAAGTGCATCGAGCCTGTCAGGTTGCCGCAGGCAGGGCAGTTTGCGTTGGCCGGCACGGCTGCATTGATAGGGGAAACATCGGTAGGGTTCCAGTAGGAGAGCTGGTTATGCCGCTCGGTGCGGGGCTGGTCCATGTCCCAGCGGAGGCCGTAATTCAACGTCACGTGATTGCTGACGCGCCAGGCATCCTGCGCGTAAAGCGCATAGTACTGGCTCGCGCTGGCTGTCGTCGGATCGTTGGTCTGGTAGCCGTAATCCGGCAGCCCAAGCAGGAGGTCGGCGAAGGAATTGCCCTGCGAGGTGGAGTTCTGGTTGATCTGCTGCTGGGTCCAGGACTGCGTAAAGCCGTAGCTTCCCGTCGGCACGCCGTACTGGTGGAAGTTGAGGAAGAGCTTGCGGAACTCGCCGCCGAACTTCAACGAGTGTCCGCCGGCGATCTTGGTAAAGCTGGCAAGCACGTCGTGGGCGAGCGGGTTTTCCAGCAAGGGAACATAGCCGCCTGAGCCGACCCCAGAGTAGCCGCTGAGGGTAATGTTCGGGAACGTCTCGTAGTTTGCGATCGAGGCGAGCGAGGCCGGCAGGCCGATCTGGGTGATGTCGAACGGACCGCCGAAGGGGGTGCGGTTTTCCGTCGAGCGGCTCAGTCCGTAGCGCACATCGAAGACCAGCTTGGGGCTGAGCGTGAACGTGTTATCGAAGGCCAGGCTGTAGGCGGTGGATACGCCGGGACCGCCGTAGCCGAGCGAAGCGACCCCGCCGGTCGCCTGACCTGCGGCGTTGGTGGGAAAGTCTTCAAAGGGCACGTTGGTCGTCTTGATATGCGAGAAGCGTACAAAGGTCTTCCACTTCTCGGACCAGTTTTGATCGACGCGGATGTCAAAGTGATAGTAGTTGTTGGTCGGCGCGCCGGTGGCGATGTAGTTGCTGGTGAGCGAGTTGGTGTTGACGTTGGGGAGCGGCTGGTAGGCAAGAATGGCCCGACCGGCGGCGCTCATGTCTGACATGGGGATCTGATTATTCGCGTACGGTGCGCGCTGGTAGACGGTGGTCCCATTCTGCGTGACAGCGGTGACCTGGCGCGGATTGTACAACTGCACCGGGTTGGGGCCGGCGAGCAGGGCGCTGAAGTCCCCGGTGCGCTCGGCGGCGGTGGCTACGCTGTCGATCTCGGTCTGGCTGTCGGTTTCGCGCGAGATCTCAAAGGCTCCGAAGAAGAAGGTCCGATCCCTGATGATGGGACCGCCGATGGTGCCGCCGGCCTGGTTGCGCAAGAGCGGGGGCTTGGTGGTGGCAAAGTAGTCGGTGGCATCAAAGATCGCATCGCGGTTGAACTCGAAGAGCGAGCCGTGGAACTGGTTGGTGCCGGTGCGGGTGGCAAGATTGATCAGGCCGCCGGAGAAACGGCCATACTCCGGGGTCTGGACGCTGGTCTGCACGTTGAACTCTGCAACCGAGTCGACGATGGGCTGGTAGGCGCTGGAGTTATTGCCGACATTGTTTTCGGGCAGGATGTTGGTGATGCCGTCCAGCTCCTGCTCGTTGTTGGAGTTGCGCGAGCCCGCAAACGACGGAGTGGATGCGCCGTAGGGCCCGCTGGTGTTGTTGACCCCGGGCGTGAGCGCGGCAAGCGCAAAGGGGTTGCGGCCATTGAGCGGCAGGTCGAGGATGCGCTTGCCGGTGATGACCTGGCCGGTGGTCGCGTTGTCGGTTTCCAGGCTGGGCGTGGTCGCCTCGACGACAACGTTCGCCGATTCGCTGCCTACCTTGAGCGAGAAGTCGGCGGGGTGGTTCTGCGCGACGTCGACGGTGACATCATCCTGCTCGCCCGGCACGAACCCGCGCGCCACCACTTTCACCCTGTACTGCCCCGGGTTGAGGAACTGCTGCGTGTACCGGCCCTGGGCATCGGTGACCAGGGTCTGGGAGACGCCGGTGGCGGAGTTGGTGATGGTGACAGTAGCGTTGCCGATCGAAGCGCCGCTGGAGTCCTGGACCACGCCGGAGATCGAGCCGGTGGGCGTTTGGGCAACGGCGCTGCCGATAGAAACCGATATGAGGCACAACCCGAGAGAGGTGGAAAGAGCAAGGCGCATCTGGTCTCCTAAGAGTGGAACAATGCCCTTCGATCGATATAGGTGCCTGGGCTTTGAACGTGAACGGGGATCCGGCCTGCACGTTCGCCTGCTGGGATCGTTATCATGTTCGCCATGGGTTATACGTGCGAGCGCGGAAATGTGTCAAGGGGATGTCCCACTCTCGCACGTTCCAAGGCCAGCACTGCGGTCTGCTTGCGCCGCGCGCGACCGCCAAAGTATCAGCGTCGCCTAAGTCGGCAAGGCTAACTCATTGAGAACACCTTGGATCGGCCTGAAGCGGGCGACCGCTCGGCGGCAAGCGCGTCCGCCGAGCGGTCCAGCTTCGAGGAAACTTCCGTGCCTGCTGCCATTCGGCAACGGCTTGCCGGGCGAGCGCGTCTTTGAGGCGCGGATGGTGGACGAGGCTTGCCTGGGCATCCGGCAGTTCCCGAAATGGGACGCGTCGACCCGAGCCGCGCTGCAGAAAAAACCGACGGTTGTGACCGCCGCCAAGGTTCTCTCGATCTCCGTCAATCGGCGCCTGGAGCGAGGTCGCAAGGTGCGCTTCGAGGCGTCGTTTCTCGGGCATCCGGAAATGCAAACAGGGCTGTTGACCGGGTGTCCGGATGCGGATCTCGATTGCCGCTCTGCGGCGCTTCCGGCGATCTGCTATGCGCCGCAAACTGCTCCGAAAATGATCACCCGAGACCATCTTGATTTCCGGCCTGGAGAAACTTTTAAGTATCGCATAAGTCTCCTAACTAGAGCGTTCCGCAGGACCTAGAGGGAGAGCGAAGAACGATTTTGCAGATTGCGCAAAGCCTCCAATCGGCGGAGGCTTTTGCCGGCTCTGAAAACAAAGATCGTCATCGCTCGCAGGATGGACCGGCAGGATACAGGTCTTGTCTCGAGATACGAGCGCGCCCGCTTTTTTCATGGAAACATTGCATTTCTATTTGTCCTCCGGGCTTGCTCTGGAGAGAAGCAAGAGGCGATGTTCCAATGCGCCTTGGTCGAGCCGGAGCGCCCTCCCGGCTTCGCATTTTCTCTTTTTTGTTGCGCCAGCAAAGGTGACGATAGGCACGACGCGCAGGTAATGTCGCGGCTTTTCGCGTCGGCCGTTGTTTGTATCTTCACCTTCAGAGGCGCTCGAGGCGAGCACCACTAGGTATCCAGCTAAGCGACAACAAAGAAGAAAATCAAACGCGTAAACGGAAGGTCGAGCAGCCCCGTCAAAATCCGCCGCAGGTGTTCTTGCATAGCGACTACGCGGTTCGCTTGAGCCACATGCGCAAAGCTGCAGGGTTGAACGGAAAGAGGGCTGAGCCGGTCGAGTGCGCATGGAAAGCGGCCTGGTCAGAAGTCGCAGCTTTCACAAGGCGACGCTCTGCTTTGCCGACGTAAGCGGAAGCGTGCTCGCCTTGGAAGCAAGGCCGACGGCGAGGACGCGGTCACCCGGACCGTCGAAAGGATGCGACAGTGAGAAAGTCTCAAAAAGTTCTACTTAGCGGTCTGTTGCTGGTCTTGACTGAGGCGGCCTACGCAGTCACAAAACTCGCCGGAACAGGCCCCATCACCATCAACGCAGGCGGTACGTATTCGGGCAACGTGATCAGCACGAGCACGACCACGCCTGCGATCACGATTAACACCACCCAGGCCGTCACAATCACGAACACCACGATTACCGGCAAAGGCCCTTCGCTGATCAGCGCGGGGCCGGGCGCAAACCTCACGGTGACCAACACCACCGGCATCGCGCAGGACCCCGATATTTCGGGCCAGCTGCGAGCAATCTTTGTCGTGGCCAACACGCCATCCTCGCTGGAGGTCAAAAACACCACGATGACCGGGGTGAGCTTCGGCATCAAGGTTCTGTCGGGCACCGTGTCAAAGCTGATCATCGACAACAATGTGGCGACGAGCATGGAAGATCGAACCAGCAACGGCAGCGGCGGACTTACTGCCAATCGTCCCGACCTGGGTCACTTTGTGATACTCAACGGTGTGTACGCGCCCAACGGCGCCGACATTTCCTGGAACCAGGTCATCGATACGATCGGCCAAAACATGAATGAGGACGCCTTCAATCTGTATAAGTCCTGGGGCACGAGTGCCCACGTTATCGAGTTGCACGACAATTACGTGGAAGGCCTCCCGGGCCCGACCAGCGGCGGCTTTACTATCGACGGTGATGGCCAAAGCCCGATCAGCCAATGGGTGCTGGTAGACAAGAATATGGTCGTCCATGTGGCCAATGGTGGCTACGGGATCGACGATGGAGCAAACAACAGAGTTGAAAACAACCGTGTCGTCTCATGCGGTCAAAACAGTGACGGCAGCTGGATGGCCAACAGCAGCGCGCAAGGCGAAGTGCTGTGGAACTTCTACGGCGATTCGGCCTTTGCGAATAACACGATTTCTGGGCAGTCGGGCGGCCTGGTTCGCCCGAACGGCAACGCGGCTTACCAGATTGCTGATTCCTGGGCCTATCCGCCGAGCGTGACGAACGGCAATACTCTCGGCCCGGACAACTTTACCGACCCCTGCATTGTGAACGGCGCCGTGAATCTGGCAGCAGAGAACACGGAGAGAAATACGTGGGCAGGCAAGGTTGCCGCGGCCGGCCAGGTGCTGGGCGATCAGCACAGCACCGCAACAGCGGAGTCGCAGGTGATTACCTTTTCCCCGATCGCCAACCAGGTCTACCCGAGCACCAGCTCGCTCACGTTGAATGCGACGGCAAGCTCCGGACTGGCGGTCAAATACTCGGTCAGCGGCCCGGCTACGATCTCCGGATCCACGCTCACGCTCACCGGGCCGGGCACAGTGACCGTGACCGCCTCCCAGCCCGGTAACGGGGTCTATGCGGCGGCAACACCGGTCTCAAACACGTTCACCGTCTCTGAGGGGATCAGCGGGCCGATCACGCTGCAGATCAACGGCACGGTAACGCTGACTCCCGCTGCGGGCACCACCATCACGATTCACTGATAGGGGTGTTCGCTGTGGCAAAGCTGCTCTGTTCTGTCTCTTTCGCCCCGCGCACCCGCAACCACTGGGTGGGTGCGCCGGGGGTAGCCGTTCGCCCCGGGGACCCCTCTTGGCACCGGCCGGGGCGAGAAAATCAGGGACCCTTTGAGCGCCACCCGCGCGTGCTTCTTGCAAGGCTTGCAAACCATCTTCAGCGCGTTCCGGGGCGCCCTTTCGAGTCGTTGCCTCCGCGTGCTAGCATCTACCACGTTGAGAACGCCGATACGCGCTGGGTACGCTTGCCCCGAAACGTGGCCGCGCCTGGTGCTTCGGGCTCGACACGAAAGCACCGAACGCAGCCGGAGCCGAAAAACCTCCGAGCTCTTCATCGAACACGATCTAAATCTGAAAGCAGGCTTGCCTCTTCGCCCGACCTGTCTGGCCGCAGGGGCAAGCCCGCTCACTTTGAGGTTTCATGACGCACAAAGCTCCCTTCCCCGGGGCAGCGAGTTGCAGGCAGCGTACGCGCCTGTTTGCCGTTGCTTCTGCCGCTCTGCTCTCATGCTCTTTCACGCTGTACGCCCAGGTGACCACCGCAACCCTGTCCGGCACCGTTGAAGACTCCGCCAACTCTGTCATTCCCAACGCGAACGTTACGCTCAAGAACACCCTCAACGGTCAGACGCGCACCACGGTGAGCGATGGCGCGGGTTTGTTCGCGTTTCCCTCTGTGCCCACGGGCGACTACCAGGTGGTCATCGCAGCTCCCGGATTTCGGCAGTACACGGCCACCGAGGTGCATCTCGATCCAGGGGACCAGCGCGCGCTGCGCGACATTCACCTGGCGGTCGGCGGATCGTCAGAAAACGTGACGGTGACGGCGGATAACACGATAAACCTGGACTCGGGGGAGATCAGCTCGCTCATCTCGGCCCAGCAGATCGAGCACTTATCGGTTGAAGGCCGCGACGTCACCGAGCTCTTCAAGACGCTTCCCGGCTTCTCCATTGTCAACACCGGCACCGACAACCGCGCCTACGATCCTTCGCAGGTACAGGTGAACGGCGCGGCCGGAAGCTACTCGGGCAACGGCACCCCGCTCAACGGCGTGGCCATCCTCACCGATGGTGCCGATGTCACCGATCCCGGAAACTTTGGCGCGTCCATTCAGAACATTAATTACGAGCAGGTTGCCGAAGTCAAGGTGCAGACCTCGAGCTTCTCGGCCGATACGGCGCATGGGCCGATCGTGATCAACGCCGTAGGCAAGTCGGGCGGCGATCGCTTTCATGGTTCGCTCTACACCTATGCCCGTACCAACCAGCTGAACTCGAATGACTGGATCGGCAACTACACCAAGCAGGCCGCGCCGCCCGATCGACAGGTGTATCCGGGCTTTACGTTTGGCGGCCCGGTATCGATACCAGGTCTGGACTTCAACCGCAGCAAGCACCTGACTTTCTTCGTCGGCGCGGAGGATTACGCGCAGCGCAACGTGTACGCCTACGGCAGCGCCAGCGCCGCCACGCTGACCGCCCTGGTACCCACGGCAGGCATGCGCGCGGGCGACTTCAGCAAGACCCAGCTGCAGCAGTACCTCGGCCCGAACTACACCCCGGTAGGCGACGGTTCGGCTTGCCAGGGCGGCAATTATCAGGGCGTTTGCGCGATCCCGCAGATGGACCCAACCGGGGCGGCGCTGACCAACGGCCAGATTCCGTCCAACTATATTGACCCCGGCGCCAAGGCCCTGCTCAACACCTTGCCTCTGCCCAACCAGGCCAGCAACGGCAATTACAACTGGATCTCCACCAACCTCACCGATAACGATCTGTGGGAGGCCCATGCCCGGGTCGATGACCAACTCACGGCGAAGACCAAGATCTTTGCCGTCTACACCAAGGAAGCAGGCAAGAGCGGGGTACCGCAAAACGAGTACTACTCGGCCCGCGGCACCTTTGGCGGTACCAACCTGCCCGGCGGCGGTCTGCTCAGCACCATCAACTCCGAGACAGGCTCTTTCAACGTCACCACCGTCATCAGCCCCAAGTTGACCAACGAACTCTATGGGCAGGGCGCTTACCTGCTCCAAGACTTTGTCGCCAAGACGGCTGGCGCGTTCAACTCCTCGACGATCGGCTACCCCTACCAGGGCGCTTATGCCAACGGCGACCCGCAGTACCCCACGCTTGAGGATTACAGCAACCTGCCGTCAACCGCACCCCGGACACTTCCGGCGGCGGCATCTACGCCAAGAAGTGGATCCGCGGCGGCGGCGACAACTTCAGCATTCTTGCCGGAGCGCACACGGTCCGCGTCGGTTTCTTCACCGAGCTGACGAACAATAACGAGGTCAACGCGTTCCAGAATCCCAACGGCACCATCAGCAGCACGGGTTTCCCCTTCAACGCCTTCGTGGATCCGATTGCGGGCCTGGTCCACAACACCGGTCCTTATAATCCTGCGGACCCGACCGGCGCCACCAGCACCAATGCCGGCAACAACATCGCCAACTTCCTGGAAGGTCACGTCAACACGTTTACGCAGCAGAACATCAACGTGCATCCTGACCTCTACTTCTGGAACCTTGCCGGCTACGGGCAGGATCACTGGCGCCTCTCGCCCAAGCTGACCCTGGACATTGGTCTGCGCCTGGAGCACCTGACCCCTTTCACGGACACGCGCAGCGCCGGGATCCCGGTCTGGGACGCGTCGACCTACAACTCCGGCGTTTCGCCGCTGCCGGGCTTTCTCTGGCATGCTATCGATGCCAGCATCCCCAAGTCCGGCATTACGACCAAGGCGATCTTCTACGAGCCGCGTGTCGGTCTGGCCTGGGATCCTCGTGGCACGGGGCTGACCATCGTCCGCGCCGGCTACGGTATCTATCGGGCGCATGATTCGTTCAACGATGCGACAGCGGGTATCGGCAGTTCTGAGGGCCAGTACCAGACCACTGTCCAGCGGGAGCTGCTCTCCACCATCAGCCAGACCAACCTGCCTCTGACAGCAGGCGGCGCCTCGGCCCAGAACAGCTCGCCAAGCGGCTACCTGCGCGGCGACGACCAGCAGCCGCAGGTCTACACCTACAACTTCGCCGTCGATCAGAAGCTCCCCTTCAACAGCACGATGGAGATCTCCTATGTCGGCAACCGCTCGGACCACCTGCTCGACAGTGCTGCGAACAACGGCGTTTATCCGGATGACAAGAATGCGCTGCCCATCGGCGCCTTGTACGGCGGCAACACGCCCACCCAGATAGGCCCGCAGACCATTGCGGCGGGCAGCCTGAGCACCGCCCAGCAGAATGCCTTCCGCCCTTATCCCTTCTACACGCACGTGCTCGCAGGCAGCCATCGGCTGACTTCGAACTTCAACGCGCTTGAAGTGGGCTGGGCGAAGCAGCAGGGCCGGTTCAATTACAGCGTCAACTACACCTGGTCCAAGGCACTTGGCATCATCGGCGCAGACGGCGAAACCTCGACGCCTGCGGACCCGATCACGCTGCGCAATGATTACCGCGCGCTCGGCTTTGACCGCACGCACATCTTCAACGCCAACTACTCCTACGAGTTCGGCAAGCTGATCAACAACCGCTTCATTGGGGTGGCCACAAACGGCTGGCAGCTCTCTGGGATCACCCAGATCCAGAGCGGCCAGAACGTGCAGGACATCATCAGCCCGAACCTGGGGCTGAGCGGCAGCCTGGGTGACCCGACCCAGACCGGCACCGTGACCGGCGTCAGCGCTGCCTCGCTGCTCGGCACCCCTGACTACCTCCTGCAACCCGTGGTGACCTGCAACCCGGCGATCAAGACCGCGCCGCACCAGACCATCAACAGCGCGTGCTTTTCGCTACCGTCCGCGCCGGGCATCAACGGCACCTACCGGTTCCCCTACATTCACGCGCCCGCTTTTACGGACTCCGATCTGACTGCGATCAAGGATTTCAAGATCCACGAATCGCAGGATGTGCAGTTCCGCCTGGCGGCCTTCAACTTCCTCAACCACGCCAACTCCAGCTTCAACAACTCGGACGCGGCCGGCAACGAAACATCGCTCAACCTGAGCAACAACTCGGCGACCACCCAGGAGAACTCCGCAACGCTTTCTCCTTCGGCCCGCAACTTCGGCTTTACGCCGCTGCGTGAAGGTCGTCGCATTCTGGAGTTGTCGCTGAAGTACTCCTTCTAAAACGCAATACAACGCTCGACACAAGAAAGAGGAGGCTCGCATGGAGCCTCCTCTTTTTTTGTTGAGCTTGTGGCCGGTACTAGCGGCGCAGCAAAACAAAGAGCACGAGCAGGATGAGCAGCAGCCCGCCCAGGCCGCCCGGCCACAAAAACCAGCCGCCTCGGCTGCTGTATCCGGCGATCACCAGGCAGCCCGTCTGCGTCAGCAAACAAAGCGCTGCCATCGCAGCCATGCCGAATCTTCGCGCACCACGCTTGTCTCCGGTACCAGCCATACGAGTTTTCGCGTCCTTTCCGCCTGCTCGTGCTGGAGCGGTGCGCTGCCGCATGGGCCCGGTGAGGCTGGTGCTAGGCCAGCGCCAGGTTGAGATTGGTCAGCGCTTCATCGATCTCGGCCGTGCTCTTGTAGCCGACCGTCACACTTTCTACCCCGGCACTTCGAAATGCGAAACGCATCGCCCGCTGGCGATCTTCGTGATTGAAGGAGCCCTCGCCGATCAGCTTCATGCTGATCACGCCCATGCCTTCCTTGCGCACCTGCTGCACGTGCGACACAACTTCGTTCACGTTGCCGAGCCCCTCGGTGTCGTAGGCCTCAGCGTCCATGCGCGTGCCCTTGTGATTGACGCGGATCATCGCAACATCCAGCCACGCATTGCCCGGCACCCGGCGCAGCGCGGGCAAACCGTGCACCGAGGCGCCCCGCTTCAGCACGGCGCCGCGCGTCTGCGCCGCCTCGATGCCGTCCTCCCAGTGGCTGCTCTCGGCAGGCCAGCCGGCCGTGTGTTGCCAGTGCAGCAGCATGATGTCGAAGTACTCCACGCGGGCGAGCCTGCGCAGCTCATCGATCTTTTTCTGGGGGTCCACACCCTCGCGCGTGGTCACCTTGGACATGAGCCGGTAGCTCTCGCGCGGCAGGCCTTCCAGGGCGATGCCGAGCATCCTGTGCATGTCGCCGTACGATTCGGCAGTCTCAAAGAAGCGAATGCCATGATCATAGGCATAGCGCACCTGGCGGGTGAACTCTGCCTGGCCCAGGTCACGCTGCACCTGGCCGCTCCTGCTTCCGGTGCCAAAGGCGAGCCGGGTCACCTTGATGCCGGATCGACCAAGCTCTACCCAGTCGGTGGCTGTCTGCCGTTCCGCCGCCAGGGGACAGGCGCCGGCACCAAGAAGCGCGCCGGCGGCGAGCCCGGTCTTTAGAAAGTCTCGTCTGGAATAGCGGCTCATCGCGCCCTCCAATGGATGGGAGCTTACCATAGGCAAATCCGGCGCGCGGTCTCCCGGCCGCAGGCCTCGCGTGCGGGACCGGGTCCGTGCATCTCAACGCCATCAACAGAGTTTTTTCTTATTGTGAGAAGGAGCACAGAATGGCTGCAGGATCGACTTTCAGCCTCGAAGGACGGACCGCTCTTGTCACCGGGGCTGCCCGCGGTCTGGGCCGCGCGATCTGCCTGGCACTGGCCGAGGCAGGTGCGTCGGTCGCCCTCGGCCTGCGAGACATCGCAGCCGATGCAAACCTGGCCGCCGAGATCCGGAACCGCGGACGCGCGGTACTCCCGCTGGCCATGGACATGGCCGACTTGCAGCAGGTGCGGTCCGCGGTCAAGCAGGCCGCCGCACACTTCGGTTCGCTCGACATCCTGGTAAACAATGCAGGCATTGCTCCGACAAATCTGGCGCTGGAGGTGCGGGAGGAAGACTTTGACCGTACGCTTTCGATCAACCTCAAGGGCACCTTTTTCGCCGCCCAGGCAGCCGCGGAAGTCATGAAGGGCCAGCAGGGCGGCTGCATCATCAACATGAGCTCGCAGGCCGGTTTTGTCGCGCTGCCCACCGAAGCGATTTACTGCATGACCAAGGCAGGGATCGCCCACCTGACCAAGTGCCTGGCCGTCGAGTGGGGCCCGTACAACATCCGCGTCAATGCCGTGGCACCGACCTTCATCCACACGCCCGGAACAGAACCCGTACTCTCTTCGCCGGAGTTCCGCGCAGCCACGATCGAGAAGATTGCCGCCCTCCATCGCATCGGCGAACCTGCGGAAGTCGCCGGGGCGGTCGTCTTTCTCGCCTCACCCGCGGCTTCGCTCATCACCGGGCACACCCTGCTTATCGATGGAGGCTGGACGGCCGTTTAGATCCTGTGGAAGCCCGTGCTCGCCTCCGCGTAGACAGCTCTTCGCCGCACTTTGTAAGCTTCGGCATCTCGGCGCTCCGCGCTGAGGAGAGGCTTATGAACAACACGGCAGTATCACCCGTACCATCCTGCAGGCGCTTTCCTTCGGGCGCCTCGCTGCTTACCCTCGCGACGCTGTGCCTGGCAGCGTTCTCCTGTCCCTTTTCCGCCGGCGCGCAAGGCCTCGCCGGCGCGGTGCCCTTCAATTACTCCAGCGTCCGCATCGTTGCCGGGGGCTTTGTCACAGGGATTGTGAGTCTGCCCGGCAATGGCGATGTTCGCTACGCGCGCACCGATATCGGCGGCACCTACCGCTGGGAGCCGAGCACCAAAACCTGGACACCGCTGCTCGACTTTCTCAACGATTCCCAGTTCAACTACATCGGCACCGAGGCCATCGGGCTCGATCCGAACGATTCCAATCGCCTCTACCTGGCCGCGGGCACCTATACAGAATCGTTTGAAGGTAACGGCGCCATCCTTGTGTCGAACGATCGCGGGAACCACTTCAACATCGTTCCCCTGCCCATCAAGCTGGGCTCTAACGATGCCGGCCGCTTTGCCGGCGAGCGTTTGATCGTGGACCCCAACAACGGCGCACACGTGTTTTTCGGCTCGCGCCTCAACGGATTATGGGGCAGCCTGGACTATGGACAGACCTGGGCCCAGGTGGCAAGCTTCCCGGTGAAAGGGCCGACCGGCACCGCTGCTGATCCTGGTGTCGGCGTGATCTTCGGCTACTTTGAAAAAGCGAGTGGCACCATCGGCACCGGGGCAAACACTTTTACGAAGACCGCCTATGTTGGGGTCTCGGACGGCACAACGGGCCTCTACGTGACCCACGACGGCGGGCAAAGCTTTGCAGCCGTTGCGGGCCAGCCAACGGGCATGTATCCCAACTCGATGGCCAGCGATCCGAGCGGCAACCTCTACATCGCCTACGGCTCCAGCCAGTTCGGCAACAGCGTAGGCCCTTACTCCATGAGCGCAGGCGCGATCTGGAAGTACACTCCGGCGACCGGCGCCTGGACCAACATCACGCCGCCGAACCCCAACCACTACAGCTACGGCTTTGGCTCAGTTGCCGTTGATCCGGTCAATCCCTCCATCCTCATGGTCTCGACGATGGACCGCTACTATCCGCCCCCTCAGGATGATATCTATCGCTCTGTGGACGGCGGCAAGACCTGGGTGAGCATCGACGCCAATGTCTCGCGCGATTTCTCACTTTCCCCGTGGGTTACCTTTGGCAGCCCGACACCGGGTCTCGGTAACTGGGCCAACCACATCTTTATCAATCCTTCCAACCACAACGAAGTCTCCTACGGCGACGGACAGACCATCTGGACGACCGAGGATATCGAAGGCGCAGACTCTGCCTCCACGCAAAGCGGGGCCATTGCGCCGGGCGGGCCCACGCACTGGTCGATCGGCGCGCTCGGCGTCGAGGAGACGGCGATCCTCGCGCTCGCCAGCCCCACCGCAGGTCCGGCACACCTGATCAGCGGCATGTACGATCTGGGCGGCTTTACGCACACCAACCTGGGCCAGTCACCCAGGCAAGGTGCAAACATTCAGCCAAATATCGGCGCCATCAGCAGCATCGACTTCGCTGCGGCCAAGCCTCTCACCATAGTGCAGACAGGAAATGCGGCTCCGTTCGGCTCCTACTCCCGCGACGGCGGCCTCACCTTTACAGGCTTCGCGGCTAACCCCACGCACCTGGCCACGGGCGCCGGCAGCGTTGCAGTAACTGCGGATGGCGACACGCTGCTCTGGGCTCCGCAGGATAGCGGCGCGCAAACGTACTTCTCGAACGACAACGGCACTACGTGGACAGCTTCCGCAGGCAGTGCTGTCTCGACTGGCAGCACGATCCAGCTGGTCACGGATCGGGTCAATCCACAGTTTGCCTATGAGTACAATCCTGCAACCGGGGTGCTGCTGGTCAGCGACAATCGCGGACAAAGCTTCCGGCAAACGCTCACCGCGTCCACCTATGGGTCGCTCTACGCATCGCCCTTGGCCCAGGGCGACCTGTGGCTGGCTACCGGCGGCGGTCTCAGCCACTCCACCGATGGCGGCAAGAGCTTCAAGGCGCTGGCTGATGTGAGCACCGCTTTGAATCTCGGCTTCGGCAAGGCAGCGCCCGGCTCGGGTGTGCCCACCTTGTTCCTGCGTGGCAAGGTCAGCGGTTCGCCTGCTGACTTTGACGCGTTCTTCGCCTCGATCGATTACGGAAAGACCTGGTATGTCATCAACGATGAACAACACCAGTATGGCAATACGGATACGCTCGTCGGGGATCCTCGCGTTTACGGGCGCTACTACATCGGCACCAATGGGCGCGGCATTATTGAAGGCGATCTAGCCCGGTAAGCAAAGCGCGCATGCACATGGCAGGGGCTGCGGCCAGCCACTGCCATGGCTTATCTTTACTCGGCCACAGCGATTTTCTTACGCAACCGTATGTCTGCCGACGATGCGCCTACCCGCACTTCCACTTGCTCCGGTTCGACCGTCATCTTCTGCGCCAGGTCATTCCAGTACGCCAGCAATGTGCTCGGCAACGGCAAGGTCACGGTTTTCGTCTGGCCGGCGTCCAGGTGCACGCGCGAGAAAGCTTTC
Organism: Vulcanimicrobiota bacterium; assembly: GCA_964658225.1. Classification (GTDB taxonomy): domain Bacteria; phylum Acidobacteriota; class Terriglobia; order Terriglobales; family Acidobacteriaceae; genus EB88. The sequence goes on from CAZZYH010000005.1 coordinate 19,201, forward strand.
AATTCCTCGATCGGCCGCGCCACCTTTGAACTTTCGTGACTTACATAAAGCTGCACGACTTCGTCGCCGGCGCGGGCCCCGGCATTGGTCACATCTACCGAGACAAGCGTCGAGGCATCCACCCGCGGCGTGTTCACAGTCAAGTGGGCATAGCGGAAGCTTGTGTAGCTCAATCCATAGCCGAATGGGTAAAGCGGCTTCTGCTTTGCATACATGTACGTGCGGCCGTTACGAATGTTGTAATCCATCATGGTTGGCAAATCCTCTATGTTTTCCACCCAGGTCTGGGTCAGCCGCCCCGCGGGGTTGTAGTCGCCGAAGAGGATGTCTGCAAGCCCGGTGCCTTCCTCTTCACTGTTGTGCGTCATCTCTAGAATTGCCGGTACATGTGCCTGCGACCACGTGGTGGTGTAGGGGAAACTTGCGTTGAGCACAACGATCGTGCGTGGGTTCGCGGCATAGGCTGCCTTGGCGATCTCTTCCTGTTCGAGCGTCATCGAGAGGCGGTCGATAGCCTCTTTTCCATCACTCAGGACCGGGCACTTGAACCAGCCCGCATTGCAGGTAGGATGGTTTCCGATCACCACGATGACTAGATCGGCGCCACGCGCCATATCTGCAACCTTGGCCAGGTCGTCGCCCTTATCAAAGCTCACGGAAACTTGAGCACCCAGCCGCTTCTGAATGCCGGCCAGCGGACTTACCATGTAAGGCGGCGTGCCGCTATACCAGTCAAGCGCCACGGTGTCCGCATAGGGGCCGAGGACCGCCACCTTCTTCAGCTTTCCGGCATCGAGCGGCAAGGTACCGGATGCATTCTTGAGCAGAACGATGGACTCGTCCGTTACCCTGCGGGCCAGGGCCATGTGCTCAGGCCAGTTCCACGGATCCCCGTACTGCTGCACCTTCTCGCGCGTTCCGGGCGTAAGGTCTGAGTCCAGCCCGATCTTTGCATAGGGCACACGCGCACGCGGATCAAGTTCGCCAAGCTTCAGCATCACCCGGTACACTCCGCGCAGATTTTCGTCGATCTGCTGCTCGCTGACCAGCTTTTCTGCCAGCGCATCCTTTACGCCTGCTTCATAAGTATCCAGGTATTGGTTGATGCCTGCCTTGAGCGTATCGGCTGAGGCATGCGCCAGGTCGCGATCCCACTGGTGCCGGGTCACCAGGTTGGTCAACGCACCCCCATCGGTACAGAGAATGCCGTCGAACTTCCAGTCCTTCATGACCACATCCCGGACCACCGGGTTCACATCCATGGGCGTGCCGTTCCACGCATTGTAGGAAGTCATAAAGGCATTCGAGTGCCCGAGCTCGATACCCATGCGAAACGGCACCGAGTAGTACTCATAGAAGAGCCTGGTGTCGAAATCCGACGAAGAGCCGTCGCGTTCCTTCTCGTTGCTATTGGCCAGGAAGTGTTTCATCAGCGAGGCCGTCATCCAATACTTCGGGTCGTCCCCTTGGAGTCCCTTCACATAGGCAACCGTCATTGTGCCGACGAGAAAGGGATCTTCCCCGTAGCTTTCTTCGCTGCGGCCCCAGCGCGGATCGCGGCTTAGATCCGCGTTGGGAGCGCGCACCACCAGGCCACCGCTGCCATACTTGTTGCGCGCATACCTTGTCTCATAGCCCTCGATCGCCGCGGCCTGCTGCAGCAGCGCCGGGTCCCACGTCTGCCCTAAGCCACGCGACTGGGGAAACTGCGTGGTCGGCACCACATGTCTGTAACGGCCTTCCCAGTGCCCTGGTCCGCCAAGCGCTTCTCCGTGCAGGCCCTCCACGTGCCCGGTCCCGATCACGCCCAGGCGAGGCACACTCGGATCCGTGCTGAGCGCCGCAATCTTCTCCTCGGTCGTCATGCGCGCCAGCAGATCGGTAATGCGCTGCTCAGGCGGAAGGTCAGGATTTTCAAAGGGATATTGGAAGGAACTCTGCGCGATACCTGTGCCACTGAGAAGAGCAGAAATCGAGAGCAGGAGAAGAGTAGGAAAAGAGGGCATGGGCTTAGTTGCTCCGATCGATCGCCAAACAGCCTTAGTGTAAAGCAAGGACACCCTGTGCAGGCCCCCGGCCAAGCGCCCGAGCGCCACTCTGGGTGTGCGCTGTCAAGGTGCGCGATCGAGCAGAAGGAGCGGGCAGCAGACTTCTGGATCGAGTGGCCCGAGCCTGCGCATGCGCGCGTCATCGGGGAGCCCAAAGAAGAGTGACTGAAGGAGGAAGGGTAGCGCTGCCTGGTGTCCAACTGCTCCGCAGCCACCAACGGCTCAAGCTGTCACGGGCAGCTGAATCATCCTCGATCGGGGATAATTCAGGCGTTGACACAAGCTCCCTGCAAGCCGAACTACATTCAGCTTGCAGGGAGTGAATCGTTGGTGGCCTGTGGTTCTGACACTCAGCCGGTTTATAGCGCGCTGTGTTGGTCGCCGATAAGAACACCTGCCGAGGCTACCTTAGACGCCCATGCACTCCGCTCTGCATCTTCGGCGTTAAGGTCGATTTGCCCGTTGACAAAGCAGGGGTCTGAAAAAGACTCGTTGGTGATCGAATTATTGTTGATCAGATCCGGTAGATACACCCAGCTATCGGCGATCATTGGAGCGCTGTCGGTGTTCGGTCTGACCATGCCCCCCGAGGTACTGTCAATCGTGTTGTTGTAGAACTCCGACGAACCAGCGTAGTTCCACATAACTTCTGCATTGACAAAGGACATAGCAAACCAGTCGCCGCCGGTGTTCTGACCACAAGACACGACCCTGTTGGCTCTTGCTGTTACATCGTGGCCGCTCGCAACTTCAACGCCGGAACCAGCGGTATGTACGATCTCGTTGTTATCGAAGAGAACGAAGGCAGTGACCGGGGATCCTCCATCGCCGTCGGTAATCAGACCAGAGCCAGAGTAGCTCGGCGTCGTCGTTGACGAAAAACCCTCCATGTAGTTATCGTGCGCCTCGATCGGTGCAGAGTTCGACCCCTGGCTCTTATAGATGTTGATGACATCTTCTGTTGAACTGCTGCCGATGGTGTCTACCACCTGGTTCCATCCGATCTCAGCTCCGTTGGGCGCAGATACGCCATTGAAGATCACGAAGTGGCCAAGGTCCGGGCGCGTATTGAGCAATCTGCCGTTTCCGTCGCTTTCACGATCCTCCATATTCTGCGCGAAGTTGTTCACGATCTTGAGAGTCCCGACCTTGGACGAAAGGACCTTGACCCCGAAACTCACGCCGTACATGGAGGTATTGCTGACAACAAGCGAAGATACGTTATTGGCGACAACGAAGCTTCCTCTGAGCCGGCCTCGCACCTGAGGATCGAGCGCAGTCCCGGTAGTGTTGCGAATGGTCACATTTGCGCCTCTACCAACATTGGCAATCTCGATCAGGTTTCCCCGCCCTTCGATGGTCGAATTGATGATCACTACGGGTTGGTCGGTGTCAATGGTGACAGCAGCACGGCTTGGATCATCGCTGGTCACGTTTCCGGAATATGTGCCGCCGGCGGTGATGGTGACCGGCCCATGATAGCTGGCCTGGGCCGAGGTGGAGCCACTACTTGCCTGCATCGATTGGGCCGAGGCCGGAGCGAATGCGGGCGTGAAGGCGATGAGCAGTAACAGTTTCTGTCCTACCCGGCTTGAGAGTGCTGGGCTGCTGCTGAGTCCAATAGATCGGAGAGCAGCATGAGTTATTGCGCGCTGTGTGCGTGACTGCATCGATGGCATCGTGACTGTTCTCCTATACTGAAGTGTGTAACTTAGGGTGTGACTTAGCATGCATTGCGAAAAATATCCACCATTCGCGATTCGCGAAACGCCGCGTAATTAGTACCAAGGCCGTGTAAAGGCAGCAGGGTCCCGAGCCACTCATAAGTATCGAACGACTTATAAACGGAAACCCACTTACGGTGCTTTCAGTAAAGCATGGAGATGCGCGCACGTTGATGAAAGACCGAGACGATCACGTAACAGTAAACGTTACGATAGCGAATATGTTGATGACGTTGAACGCTGGAGATAGCAGTCATCTGACGAAGGCTCGGCGATAGACTCGCGCCCTCAAGGTACTTTCTACTGCGGAGTATGTAGTTCCGCTACGCGACCCGGCGCGGAATCGCAGATGTATGGAGAGGCTTATCTAAAGCGAGGAGTAGGAGCCTGCAAGGTCCGCAATGCTTGGTGAAGTCTGTGCGCCTGGAGGCTGGGCGGTGCGTAGAGAAGTTAGGACAGTTTGCTTTTGCTACCTATCGTGAGGACGTTGGGCGAGTACCGATCCAAGCGGAAGGCGCACGAAGGTCAAACCGGCAAGAGGAAAGTGCAGGGAAGTACTTCGATCGGCCGCGTAAGCGACTTATGTGGAAAGTCGAGTCTGTTGAGGCAGGATTAGATAGAAGTGAGAGATCGTTGCAATGGCTTGCCGTCCGGATCGGATCGGCTGAGACGCACCCGTCTCACCAAGGATGTGTTGCTTCGGTGCTTTGCGCAACTGATAGAAAGGCGGCGCGGCGTCTGCTGTACAGAACGGGCGACGATGAAGAAAAGTACTAGTAGCTTTTGCGACACGACCGCTTTGTGGCATCCATCGAGTGATCTGCCGCTTTCAACCTTATCAACTTAGACTTAAGCGCAAAGAAGTGATTACCAGGATGGATCCGCAAAGATAGGGGCCGATTCGCGGGGCAAGCAAGCAGTGGTGGCAAGCGCCTACCGGCTGAGGCGATGTACTTTGTGCGCAGCCCGCGCGGCAGGGAGATCCCCGCAATCGGGTAGAAAAGTGAGAGTCAAAAGACTCGAGGCCGGAAGCCTCGGCCCAAGTCGCTGAGGCGGCCTCTAAGTTCGAGCAGAAGGCCGGGAACCGAGATTTTGACAGGCGCTCCTGTGGCGAGATAGGAATTATGGCTTTGTTGAAGGTTCTCGCTGGGAGTCTTTTTCACTCCGCATCGCGGGAACGTTGAGCCAGCTAGCCTCGAAGTACTGCCAGGAGGTAACCAGTCTGCGTCTCTGCAGGAGAGCAAAAAAGTTTCTTTGGTAAGCGTGATGGTTGCGAGTAACTACCGGTCACGGAACTGCGCCCAAAAGGGCTGCTCGCGTCACGGCGCGGGTCGTCAAGGAGGATGGCTCTGAGCGAGCTCGGGAAGGATCGACCTTCGTTTGACCGCGTCAATCCTGGCGTTTACGGGGATCCATTCTTTCTCGGATTCTTTTCAAGCAGAAGATGCCAGGTCAGAAAGAAGAGCGTGTAAGGGAAAACATGAGGTGGAGATGGGAGGGCAATGTTGCGGTCGGAGTAACCTACTGTAGCGAAAATACCCAGCAACCTGCAGCTTTTACAGGTTACCTTTACTCCCCAATTTGAGTTACCACAATGAGCTGGCTTTAATGTTTGTCTGTCCGTATAGTGAGGCACAGATTTGCAGTGCGACTTCAGTAAGGTCCTTTAGAACGCCTCCTGAAAATCAAAGACTGCTAACTAAGCATGGCGAAGCCCTGCCCAAAGTCAAGAACTTCCCCTGATGGACTTTAGGCCGCCTAAGTGTGCGGCAGATCGCAAGCGCGCTCCCCGCAACATCGGGCAGCCGTCTCTCACGAGGATCCGACTTTCTCACTGCTGACCCGGGATTGCCCGAGCATCAGACGCAGAGCCGGGACAAGCGCGCAGACGCCAGCCAGCCTCCATCACGCATCCACTCCCATCTTTTGATGGTATCGAGGCTACTGCAAAACGAGATGCATACGGAGGCAAATGGATGTCCCTGCATCAACAAATTCAAATTGGATCGAGGCCCGAGTTCCCGTTTGCTACTCCCTTGGCAGCAGCCGCGGCTATAGAGGAAATGCCCCGTTGGTATGCACTAAGTACTCTGCCGCGCAACGAACGCAGTGTTGCCGGACATCTGGCAAGCTGTGGCGTCGAGGTATTTTTTCCGACTTCGGACAGTGTGCGCACATGGAAGAATCGGCAGCGGGTGACGGTACAGGTTCCACTTTTCGTTGGGTATATTTTTGTCCGGATCCGGGTGGCAGAGCGAGCACGAGTGCTCGGCGCAACCGGAGCGATCCGACTGGTGGGCAATTCCAAGGGGCCGATCTCGATCTCCACCGCTGAGATAGAGTTCCTTCGGTCAAAGTACTGTGTAGAAAACTTTGCACCCTACCGGGACCTGGTGCTGGGTCAGAAGGTGCGGATTGCGCGCGGGGTGATGGAAGGCATAGAAGGAGTTCTGGTTAGAAAGGACAGCGGTTTGCGCTTCGTCGTGACGATCCAGATGATCAATCAAGACATCGCAGCGGTCATCGATGCTGCGGATTTGGAATCGGTTCACTGCTGATTGCCGGCGTCATGGAAGCCGGCGCCCCCTTAGTTTTGCGGTCCCTGCCTGCTGTTTCACGCAACCCGCTCTCGTTCCTCTGCAGAGAACCTATAGGAAGATCGAATGCAAGCTTTCGAAACATCGTCCCCCGTCATCGCCCCGGCCGCCGATCCCTCGGCGCTGCTCGAGATGCAGCCAGGCGCTCCAAGCGGCGGCCTGGACCGAAACATGAAACACCCAGTGGGGTTGAAGCTGCTGGGGGTGCCTATCAGGATCTATAGCCTTCAACAGGCGACAAGCCTGGTGGCGCGCTGGGCCCGGGAAAAGTCCGAGACCAGGCTGGTCAGTTTCGTGAACGTGCACATGCTGACCGAAGGCTTTTACCATCCGCTCTTTCACCGGCAGCTGTGTTCGATGGACCTCACATTTCCTGACGGTATGCCTTTGGTCTGGCTGGGCAAACTTTCCGGCAAACCGATCTCCAGGGTCTGCGGGCCGGAGTTCTTCGAGGAGTTCTTTGCCACGACCGCCGGCGACGGGCTGCGGCATTTCTTTTACGGGGGCAATGTAGGGGTCGCGCAGAGGGTAGCCGATGAGTTCGCCCGCCGCTACCCGGGCCTGCAGATCGCCGGCTGCGCCACGCCTCCGTTCCGGCCCTTGACCGAGGAGGAGGATCTGTCGGCGATGGCCATGATTAACGATTCCCGGGCAGACATTGTGTGGGTCAGCCTCGGATGCCCGAAGCAGGAAGCCTGGCTTGAGGAGCATCGCGACAAGCTCAGGCCATCGGTGCTGATTGCAGTAGGCATGGCTTTTGATATCATCGCCGGCGACCAGAAGAGAGCCCCGCAGGTTCTGTGCCGCATCGGTCTTGAATGGCTGTACAGGTTCACCAAGGAGCCGGGCCGGCTTGGGTTCCGATATTTGAAATCCAATCTCACCTTTCTCATTCTGATCTTTGTCAACATCCTCAAAGGCCTCCTGTTTCCCGGTGAAAGCACGCAAGAGAACGTCGCCTAGAGACCACCTGATGCAAACTGCTGCTCTGCTCGCTACCTTGGTCCGCTGTCTTGCCTGCATCTCCGGTGTGCCCCGCATTGCCTGGTTTAAAAAGTTCGGCCTGTATCGTGTTGCCTTTCCTACATCCTGACTTTTGAAAGAGCGTCCCTGTGAAAACAGCCTTAATTACTGGTATTACCGGCCAAGACGGGGCCTACCTGGCGGAGTTTCTGCTGGAGAAGGGCTACCAAGTTCATGGTGTGAAGAGAAGAAGCTCGCTCTTCAACACCGATCGCATCGATCACCTCTATGAAGATCCGCACGGGTCCACCGGTAGCTTTGTCCTGCACTACGGGGACCTGACCGATTCGAGCAGCCTCACCAGCATTGTGCAGAAGGTGAAGCCGGACGAGATCTACAACCTGGCTGCACAGAGCCACGTGCAGGTATCGTTTGAAAACCCGGAGTACACCGCGGATGCCGATGCGCTTGGCACGCTGCGGCTGCTCGAAGCCATGCGCATCTCCGGGCTCGACCAGCATGCTCGCTTTTATCAGGCGTCGACCTCTGAGCTGTACGGGCTCGTGCAGGAGATGCCGCAACGGGAGTCGACCCCCTTTTACCCTCGCTCTCCCTACGCGGTGGCCAAACTCTATGCCTACTGGATTACGGTGAACTACCGGGAGGCCTACGGCATTTATGCCTGCAACGGTATCTTGTTCAATCACGAGTCGCCACTGAGGGGCGAGACGTTTGTCACGCGCAAGATCTGCAGAGGCCTGGCGCGCGTCAAGCTCGACCTGCAGGAGTGCCTCTACCTCGGCAACCTGAGTGCACTGCGCGACTGGGGGCATGCGCGGGACTATGTGGAGATGCAGTGGCTGATGCTGCAGCAATCCAACCCCGAGGACTACGTCATCGCCACCGGGGTGCAGTACAGCGTTCGCGATTTCGTCAAGCTTTGCGCCGACTACCTCTCCTTCCCGCTGCACTGGGAAGGAGAGGGCGTGAACGAAGTGGCGCGCGACAGCTTCGGCAGGGTGGTGGTCGCTGTCGATCCTCGATACTACCGGGCGACCGAGGTCGAGACCCTGCTCGGGGACCCGTCCAAGGCCCGCCGGCAGTTAGGCTGGAAGCCGAAGGTCAGCTTCCGGGAACTGGTCAGAGAGATGACCGAGGCGGATCTGAAGAATGCCGAACGCGATGCCCTGATGTCGAAACATGGTTATGCCGCCTACAGTTACCACGAATAAACAGCCAGGTCCGCGCCTGGTACTGCAAAACCGCTGCAACAAGGATGCCCCGTGATCCAATCGACATCTGCTTTACTCAAGCGAGCTGATCCACCTTCGGCGTCTCCTTTACCGCCGGTTCCGGAAGCGGAGGTGCACCTTCGCGACCTGCTGCTGATCGTCAGGCGACAGTGGAAGGCGATCGCGCTGACCGCGCTGCTCGTCACCGCGGTCGCCTGCTTTCACTCGATGATGACAACGAAGAAGTACAGCGCGACCGCAACCATTGAGATCCATGGCCAGAGCCGCCCGAGCCTCGGCCTGGACGACGCGGGCGGCGGCCAGGGCAGCTTTGCGACGCAGGAGTTGATGACGACCGACCTGCTCACGCAGCAGGCGCAGCTGACCAGCGCGAGCACGGCGCTCGCCGTCATTGAACGCTTTCATCTGGATCAGGAGCCGGAGTTCGCCATCCCGGCGGCTGTTCGCACCAGCGATCCCCTCTACGCGGAGCGCGGCCTGCCGCTGGCCGAGGCTGCGCACCAACGAGACCGCGTTCTGAAGATCTTCGCTGCCCATCTGCAGGTGGCCATCGTCAAAGGGACCCGCCTGATCGAAGTCACCTACACAGATGCCAACCCGGCGCAAGCCGCACGCATCGCCAACGCCCTCGTCAGCGCGTACACGGCTTCGATCTCGCAAAGCCGTGCGCAGAACTTTTCGCGGGCCTCGACCGATTTGGCCGATCAACTCTCGGCTCTCAAGATGAAGGTGGTGGAGAGTCAGAAGGCGGTTGAAGACTACCAGAAGGAGACGGGGCTGGCCGGGGTCTCGCTGCCGGCAGGCAGCCAGGGCAAGGCGGGCGCGGCGAGTCCGTCGGAAACCATCCCCGAGGAGCGGCTGCAGACCTTTAACCAGGACCTGACCAATGCCGAGGTAGCCAGACTGGGCAAAGCGTCCATCTACAAGATGACCCAGTCCGAGGATCCGGATGCGGTGCTCGGCATCCCCTCCAGTGCCACCTACCAGACGCTTGCCGCCGAGGGTGTCGCCGCCCCGAACGGGATGGGCCTGAACCTATTGCAGGGCTTGCGCGAGCAGTTGACGCAGATCGATATCGAGATGGCGACGGCGGCTGCCCGCTATGGTCCCAAGAGCGAACACATGCTCGCGCTGCGCGATCGAGACACGGCTACGCGCAAGCAGATCAGTGCCGAGATGGAGAGCATCCGTGCCCGCGCCAAGAAAGACCTGGAACTGGCGACTTTGGCCGAGAGCGGATTGCATCGCCGGGTCGCGGAGCAGGAGCAACTGGTCACGGACTGGAGCGGCAAGGTCGATCACCTGCTGTTGCTCGAAGGAGAGGCCTCTTCAAGCCGGGAGCTTTACCAGGACTTGTACACCAAGCTCCAGGAGGCCGACCTGGCCAGCGGGATCAACTCGACCGAGGTATCGATTCTCGACCCGGCTCGCAAGCCCAGCCAGCCCTCGTCCCCTAAGAAGGCGCATGACACGTTGATCGGCTTCGGCGTGGGGACGATTCTGGGCATCATGCTGGCCTTCGTGCTGGACTACTTCGATGAGTCTGTGCACTCGGCGCAGGAGGTCAGAAGGCTCGTCCAGCCCTCCCCGCTCGCGGCCATCACGCTCTTTCCCCGCGATGGCGGGCACTTCCACCCTACCCGCCTGCTCAAGAGCAACAAGCGCCGGCTGGAGGGCTTCTCGATTGTTCCGCAGGCTGCACAATCCTGCCTGGTCAAGGAACCGGCGTCGGAGTTTGCAGAGGCTTACCGGGGAGCGCGCACCGCCCTGCTCAAGACTCGGTCGAGTGGCTCGTTTCGCAGCCTGGTGGTGGCGAGCGGGCTGCCGGGGGAGGGAAGAGCGGCCGCGTGCTTCAACCTGGCTGTGGCCTTCGCGCTGCTTGGGGACCGGGTTTTGCTGCTCGATGCCGACATGCACGGTTCGCCGCTCTCCTTTGGCGATGAGCCGGGCCTGAGCGACTGCCTGGAGCGCGATCTGCCGCTCGATGAAGCGATCCAGAAGTCGGCCGAGGCAGAGAGCCTGTTCTTTCTCCCTGCGGGCGCGGTGCCGCTGAACCCGGCGGAGTTGAGCTCGTCCAAGCGTTTTGCCGATCTGCTCAACACGGTCAGGCTGCGGTTTGATTACGTCTTCATTCACAGCCCCTCGGTGCTGCTGTTCTCAGAGGCGAGCATTCTCTCCTCGATGGCCGACGGCTACCTGCTGGTGCTCAAGGCGGGGAAGACGCGCCGGCAGGATGTGCTGCGCACCCTCGATTTGTTGCGCTCTCCGCATTCCTCGCTGATGGGCGTGTTTGTCAACGATGCGGTGGCGAGCTCTCCTGCCTATGCGCACGCAGAGCAATTCATGGGCGCGAGGCAAAGAGCATGAATCTTTCTCGCCATCTCTTGAGCTATCTTCCCAGCGATCTTCCCCGTCAAGTGCGGCAGGGGCTTCGGCTGGCAGGTCTGGGAGCGCTGCTGGCCTGGGCCGGCGGCCCTGCTGCCGGGGCGCAGCAGGGCTCTTCCGCAGTCAACGCCAACGTCGATAGCGGCATCGGCGGAGCCGCCAAGCATCCCACGCTCAGCCGCCGGAGCAGCAGCCTGGAAGCGGTGCCGGACGACTTCGCCAATGCCCGGCTGACCTCCGGGTACCTGTTGGGCATGGATGTGTTCAACGTCCCGGAATTCTCCGGCTTGACGCTGCGCATTGATCCTACCGGCTCGGTGACGATCCCGACGGCGGGCTCTGTGCACGTTGCCGGAGACACGATTCAGCAGGCGCAGGAGGCGATCGCCAAGGCGCTGGTCGAGAAGGAGATCCTGGTCGCGCCGCAGGTGCAGTTGAGCGTGATCCAATTTGCAACCGAGAGCGTTACCGTTCTTGGCGAGGTGCAGAGTCCGGGGCGGGTGCCGATGCTCGCGCCGCGCAGCCTGGCCGATGTGCTGGCCATGACCGGGGGCGAAACACCGGCGGCGGGCAACGATATCGAGATCGAGGAGCCGGATGCGACCGGGGCTTACACGGTGCGGCACCTGGCCTACACGCAGGAGCAAAGCTCGGCCAAGCTGCAGCAGGTACTCATCCAGCCGGGCGCCTCGATCTTTGTTCATAAGGCCGGGGTGGTGTACGTGCTGGGCGCGGTGAACAAGCCGGGCGGCTACCTGATGGTGAACGGAGGCAGCGTGAACGTGCTGCAGGCGCTCTCCCTTGCCGGGGGCACGGCGCTCGACGCAGGCATGGGCGGCATGATCATCTATCGGCCGTCCGATGGAGGCTACCAGCAGATCAAGGTGCCTTTTTCGAAGGTCACCAAGGGAGCCGAAGCCAGCCTGAGTCTGCAGCTCAACGACATCCTCTACGTTCCCAAGAGCAAGGTGAAGACGGTGCTGGTCGATGGGTCCTACCTGGTGGGCTCGAGTATCACCAGCGTGCTCTACCGCGCTCCGTAGCATCTGGCCCGGATGTGCGAGGACCCGAATTCCATGATCCTGATGATGATTGCCAAGACTCTCTCTCGAGGCCCGGAACTGTGACTTCCCTCGCCATCCTGATGACCTGTTTCAATCGCCGCGAGACCACGCTTGCGTGCCTGGCTTCCTTGGCTGCGCAGCAAAGGCAGGTGCCTCGCTCCGAGCAGGTGATCCTGGTGGACGATGGCAGCACCGATGGGACCGGAGACGCGGTCAAACAGGCATATCCCGGCGTCCGGGTGCTTCCGACCGAGGGCAACCTGTTCTGGAATGGCGGCATGCGGGTGGCCTTTGCCGAGGCTCTGCAGGGCGACTATGACGCCTACCTGTGGCTGAACGATGACACGATGCTGTTCCCGCATGCGCTCGATCTGCTGCTGGGCACGGCCTCGAGGATGGAGACGAGCGCGATCCTGGTAGGGAGCACCTGCAACGCACAGACCGGGAAGCGGAGCTACGGAGGGGAGTGGCAGCAGCGGCGCTGGCTCAGGAACAGGCTGGCGCCGGTGCAGCCCGAGGCCGACCGGTGGCAGGCCTGCAACACCATGAACGGCAACTGCACCCTGATCCCGCGCGAGATCGCCCGGACCCTCGGCAACCTCGATGCCGCCTTCACCCACTCGTTCGGCGATATGGACTACGGATTTCGGGCGCGGCGGGCAGGCTTTTCGATCTACATTGCGCCGGGCTACCTGGGCAGTTGCGCAGATAATTCCAGGGCCGGCACCTGGCGGGATGCCTCTGCTTCGCTCGCCGCCCGCTGGAGCCATTTGAGCTCAAGGAAAGGTTCGCCATTTCGAGAGTGGTCGATCTATTGCCGCCGCCACCTGGGGCCGCTGTGGCCTCTCTACGCAGTCTCACCGTACGTCAAAGTACTTACCAGCAGCGTACTTCACCTAAGATAAGGCGCCTGGCCGTGGCTGCCATTCCCCCATGCTGATCACCAAGAAACGCGTCGTCAAGCTTTACCTGGTCTATGTCCTGTGCATGGCGTCCGAGGTGTTCTCGCGTATTTTTTCAGGGCTCGGCTCGGCTGCGAGCGGAGGCAAGTCCACCTTTCTGCACAGCAGCAACTCCAATCCGATCCTGCTTGCTTTTACCGCGACGCTGATCGGGTGGACGGGATGGCTGATCCTGCCGATCCGCACGGCGGTGGTCGAACGGCTGCTCAGCGTGCCCTGGCTCACCTTGCTTTATATGGAGGCGGCTGTCTCGGTTGTCTGGTCGGTGGAGCCGTCGGCCAGCTTCCGCTACAGCTTTTATCTGTGGAGCTACATGCTGGCCGGTCTGCTCTGTTCCTTCTACCTGGAAGTGGAGGAGAGTATCGGGCTGGTGGGCGATGTGACCGCGGCGATGGCGGCGCTCAGCATTCTCGCTCAGTATCGCTTTCCTCAGGTCAATGCGGCGCCCGGCTGGACAGGAATTTACGGCGAAAAGAACCATCTCGGCATCAGTATGACGGTCGGGGTCGTCGCTCTGCTGCTCTCGCGGCGGGGGTGGACTCTGCTGAGGGTGGCCAAGCTCACGCTCTGCCTGTCGCTGATCCTGCTCTCCCAATCGGGCACAGCGATCATCTGCACGATCGTGAGCGTGGGGCTGCTGGTGGCTCTGCGCCTGGCGGAACGATCCCGCCGTCTGCTGATCGTGCTGGGCGGCGGCAGCCTGCTGATCGGCTTCACGCTGATCCCCGATTTACTCGATCGCATCCTGAACCTGGGCGGCAAGGACAGTACCCTGACCGGCCGGGATGTGATTTGGCGCTTTGCGACCAAGCAATGGTTCGAGCGGCCTGTTTCGGGCTGGGGCTACTCGGCCTTCTGGTCTTCGCAGGATGCTTTGGTCCAGCAAAACTTAGGCTGGAATCCCTACTACTCCCACAACGGGTTTCTGGAGATCGGTCTGTCGCTCGGCATGGTGGGCGAGGTGCTTGTGGTAGGACTGATCCTCAGTGCTTTCGTTCTCGCCGTGCGGGTGCTTCGCCGGCATAGCGAATTGGCCGGCTACTGGCTCCTGCTCAGCCTGTCCATTGTCTTTCTGCACGATCTGACAGAAGTGGACTTCCTCATCCCCGGGCCATTGTGGGTTGTTTTCGGAATCTCGCTCTTCTCGGCGGTGAGCGCCCGGCAGAACGCCGCTGTCCGCATCCCCGCTCCAAAGGCACCTACCGCACTGATCGGTTTCAGCACATTTGCAAGGAGGACCGCGCTATGGCCGGGCCAAGGAAAATGATCGTGGTCGGGGCGCACCCTGACGACTGTTGTCTGGGAGCGGCTGGGTTTTCGGTTCTGCTTCGTCAGGCCGGATGGCAGGTCGTATTTTTGACCATAACGGATGGCGAGCTGGGTGGAGAGCCCGCTGTTCGCCTCGAAGAGGAACGGGTGAGCGCAAGGATGCTCGATGTGGAGCTTGACTTCGGTCACCTGCCGGACGGTTTCTTGACCGGGCCCGGCACGATGAAGCTGCTTGAGGCAAAGCTGGAGCAGCATCGGCCGCATCTGATCCTGACCCACGCGCCGCAGGACAGTCACTCCGATCATCGCGTGGTGAGTGACTCGCTGGTCTCGGCCGCACGTCGCCACTCGAGCGTCTTGTTCTACGAAGGGCCCTCGACCATGCACTTTGCGCCTTCGCTGAAGGTGTGTATCGAGAGCACGTGGGATCTGAAGGTGAAGGCTCTCTTGGCCCACCGCTCGCAGCGGGAGCGCGTGCGCACGGTCGAGTGGGCCCAGGTCGCGGGCCAGCACCGTGGATGGCCGACCTTTGGCGGCATGTGCGAGGCCTTTGTCCCGGTGCGGATGGATTTGAACTTCATCCTCCAGGCTCCGTCCGAGCTGGTGCTGCCTTCTCTCACCGAAGACTGTTTCCAGAGCACCGAGCCCGCTGTCACGAGGTCTGAGTAATGCGCAAAGTTAGCGTTCTGATTGCAGGCGCGGGGCCTTGTGGCCTGGCCACCGCGCTCGAGATGATGGAGAGTGGTCCGGGCGGCGAGGCAGATTTCCTGCTCGTGGACTCGCGCCGCTCGCCGGGTGGATGGGCCTCGTCGCAGACCACGCCCGAGGGCTTCACCTTTGACTATGGCGGTCACGTACTGTTTCCTCACAAAAAGTATGCCCGGTTCAGCGCTCTGCTCGAGAGCCTGCCGATCGCCTGGGACAAATCGGTGCCCCGGCGCGGCGTGCGCGTGCAGGGCAGCTTTCTGCCTTACCCGGCGCAGCGGAACCTGCAGCGGCTGCCCCTGCGCAAGCTCGCGCGCGCGGTTCTCAGCGTGGCCAAGCGGCGCACGCGTCGCCGGCCGCTGACGCCGGGCCCGGCGCGCCAGGGGGAAGGCGATCTGCAGAGCTACCTGCTCGGCAGCTTTGGCTACTACGTGACCCAGCTGCTGATGGAGCCGCTCAACCGCAAGCAGTGGGCGCACCCGATCGAGACACTGACCGACGTTTGGGTGGCCAATCGCTCGGGGTCGAAGACGCCGAACGTAGCCAACATGAAATTGCGCAGGCTGCTCGGCAACCTGGTGCTGCGCCGCGATGATGTGGGTTGGGAACCCGACACGCGCGTCACCTATCCGGCCTCGGGCGGGTCGGGTGCCATCTGGGCCGCGGTGGCCGATCGGATCGCACCTGAAAAGATGCTGGTGGGCACGGCGATCAAAGCGCTCTCCGTTGAGCGCAAGCAAGCCGAGTTGAGCAACGGCGAGGTCGTCGAGTGGGACCATTTTGTCTCTACCATGCCGCTTGACACGCTGTTGCGCATGCTCGGGGACGAACGGCCGGAGCTGGCGAAGATGGCTGACCGGCTGGTGCGCACCCGTTCCCGCCTGTTCGGGTTCGGTATCCGCGGGGAGCTCCCGGCAAGCTTTGCCGGGCTGCACTCCTGCCAGTTCACAGCGCCCGACGTGCCCTTCTGGCGCCTCAACTTCCCGATGACCGTGAGCAAGGGCAATGGCCCGGCGGGCTGCTATTCCCTGCTGTGCGAAGTGAACGAGCCGGCTTCGCAGCCGCCGCTCGCCGAGACCCGGGCGCAGGTGCAGGCCCAGCTCTTTCGCATGGGACTGCTCGGCCGTGCCGGCCAGCAGCTCATTGCGGTGGTCGAGAACACGGTCGAGCATGGCTACCCGGTGCCGTTCCTGGGTCGGGACAAATTGCTGGCCCAGATTCAACCGCTGCTCGAGAAAGAACAGATCTATAGCCGGGGCCGCTTCGGCAGCTGGCGGTATGAGATCTCAAACCAGGACTATGCCTTCATGCAGGGGATTGAAGTGGTGCACCGTATTCTGTTCGGCATCCCGGAGGCGACCTTCGGCACCGGCGGCGCGGTCGCCGAGCCCGATCATGCGAGCCTGCAAGAGCCGGCGAGCGGGGCGGTGCCCATCGCCCGGCTGGTGCGGGAGGTAGTCAGCTGAACGGGCCGGGGACAATCCGGAGCGCGCGGGGGAGGGCATGATGGGCTCTCTGACGAGGCGCCGGCTGCTGCAATGGTCTTCATTGGCGGCGCTGGCCAGTCTCAGCTCGGCCGCCATCTGTCTGCGGGTGGAAGAGGCGGAGCGCGACCTGCTCGAAGCCCCGGTCGCGATCCCGCCCAACTTCCTCGGCATGCATCTGCATCGCTGGCCGGAGGGCGCGCCGCTCTCGCCTGCGCCTTCCTACGGCTACGGCGCAGTGCGCTCCCATGATTATTCGGGCAAGGGCGCGGGCATCTGCTGGGCCGCCATCCACAAGGCCGATGGCTGGTTTGACTGGTCCGCGATGGATGCCTGGGTGGCGGCGCACCGGGCTGCCGGCAAGACGCTGATCTACACCGTGTACGGAACGCCGGAATGGCTCGCCTCATCTGCTACCGACAAGGACGCATATGGGCGCGCCGGCGCCGGCAGCGCTCCGCGGTCGCTGGACGCGCTCGCGGAGTTCATCGCCACCCTGGTCCGGCGCTATAACCGGCCCGGGGCCCGCGGTATCGGCTTTCTCGAGATCTGGAATGAGCCCCACTTTGAACACAACCCGATCCACTTCTGGTGGGGCTCGGCCGAGCAACTGGCAACGATGGGCCGGGTGATCTATGCGGCCGCCAAACGCGTGGACCCTGGCATCTGTGTGCTCTCGCCCGGCTTTGATGACAACCTGACCGGGGCCATGTCGTTTTCTTCGCTCACCCTGGCCTCGGCGCGCAGCAGCTCACTCTATCAATACCTGAGCGCTCCCGATGGCCGGGGCGGCCGCGGCGGAGACTGGTGCGAGGGCATCGCCTTTCACACCTACGAGGCGGTGATTGCCGGCGCCAGTACAGGCATCGAAGGCAGCCTGGCGCTGCTGCGCGCCATGCTCTACCAGATGAAACTTTCTCTGCCGGTCTACTGCACCGAGTGCGGCTTTCGGCCCACGAGCACGTTTGCGGCGAGCCCGGTCGAGGAGCAGGCGGCTGCGCTGCGGCGGCTGGCGGCTGTGCTGGCTGCCTCCCGCGTTCAAGGGCTTTACTTCTACGCGCACGAAGATAACTTTATCGGCGATCCCTCGCGCCACAGCCAGATCGGCGCGGCGCTGAGCCAGATCCACGCACAGCTGGCCGGAACCACGCTGCGGCAGGTCACGGTGCTGCCCGGGGGCGCGGTGCGGGTCCATACAGATCATCAAACCTTCCTCTGCTGAAGCGGAGAAGCGGGCTGTCTCGACAAAGGAAAAAAAGAATTTGCGCATGTTCAAGCTGGCTCCACTCAGCAAAGGCTTTTGGGACACGGCTTACAACATAGGCTGGGTGACGGCGGCCCGCGTGATCCGCATGGGTGGCTCCCTGGTGGTGGGCACCATGGTGGTCCGCTACCTCGGACCATCGCAGTATGGCACCTTCAGCTACGCCTTTGCCATCTACGGCCTATTCAACGTGGTCTCGAGCCTCGGCCTGGACTACCTCGTGGTCAACGATCTGGCCCAGGCCCCGCACCTGGCCGCGGAAGAACAAGTGCTGGGCACAGCGCTTCTGCTCAAGGTGGCGGCCAGCATCCTGACCACGATCGCGGCGGTGTTGTTTGCCTGGATCACGCATCCGGCGCAGCAGACGGTCATCCTGCTGGTCGCCATGCTTTCCGCGGCATCGATCTTTCAGGGCTTTGATGTTATCGACTACTACTTTCAGGCCAAGATCCGCTCGCGCCTGGTTGTGATTCCGCAGCTGATTGTTTTTGTCCTGAGCAATGTTGCGCGCTTGATCGCGGTTCTTACCAAGTGCCCTCTGCTGGTCTTCGGCGCGATCGCGGCGATCGAGATTCTGGCAACCGAGCTGGGCTTTGTGGCTGCCTACTCGATCGCGCAGCGCAATCTGGCCCGCTGGACGTTCCACCGCGGCAAGGCGTTGTCCTTGCTGCGCGCAAGCTGGCCGCTGCTGATTGCAAGCCTGCTGATTATTGTCTACATGCGCACCGACCAGATTCTGCTCGGCAACTTGAGTACCCGAGCCGTCGTGGGCCAGTACTCGGCTGCCTCCAAGCTGTCCGAGATCTGGTATGCCATTCCCGCGCTGATCTGCAGCAGCGTGATGCCCAAGCTGCTGGTCGGCAAACAGGCCAACCCGGCCCATTACTACCAGCGCCTGCAACGGCTTTACGAGATCATGATCGCGCTCAGTGTCGCCATCGCGCTGGCCGTCACTTTGCTGGGCAAGCAGATCGTGTTGCTTTTCTTCGGAGCCCTGTACCTTCCCGCTGTGAGCATTCTTGCGGTGCATATCTGGACGGGCCCGTTTGTGTTTATCGGCGTTGTCTCCGGTATGCAGCTGGTGCAGGAGAATCTGACCCAGGTGTCGCTGCAGCGCAGCATCGTGGGCGCGCTGTGCAATGTGGGTCTGAACTATCTTTTCATTCCCCGCTTTGGCGGCGTTGGCTCGGCCGTGGCCACCCTGATCACGCAGATGATCAGCTCCTACGCGCTGGACGGGTTGGACAAGCGTACCCGGCACATCTTCTGGATGAAGACCCGCGCGCTCACCGGCGCCTCGCTCTTCACCCGAAGCAGTGTCGCCGCGCCCCTGGATGTGGCCGCATGATGGATCGCTTCGACACACCGGTGGTGCTGATTGTCTTCAATCGAGTCGAGACAACGCGGCAGGTCTTTGCGGCCATCGCCGCGATGCGGCCGAGTCGGCTCTTTGTCATCGCCGATGGGGCGAGAGAAGAGCGGGCTGGCGAAAGCGAAACGTGTCGCCAGGTTCGCGCGATGGTGTCGGCAGTGGACTGGCCGTGCGAGCTGCATACCAACTTTTCTGTGTGGAACCAGGGATGCGATGCGCGCATCGTCTCTGGGCTCGACTGGGTCTTTTCGATGGTTCCGGAGGCGATCATCCTTGAGGATGATTGTCTTCCCGACCCGTCCTTCTTTGCCTTCTGTGCTGAGCTGCTCGAGCGCTTTCGCGACGATGACCGGGTGGCCGCCATCTCCGGGACCAACCTGGTGCGCAAGGCGCAGTTCTCGGGCCACAGTTATCTCTTTTCGCTTCTGGGCAACAGCTGGGGATGGGCCACCTGGAAGTCCGCCTGGGAGAGACTCGACCGGCGGGTGCTGGGATGGCCTGCACTCTCCAAGGCAGGGGCGCTCGAGCAGATCTTTGATGACCGGCGCGGCAGAAAGCTGTGGACGCAGATCTTCAACGAGATTCACCTTGCGGGGGAGACGAGCCCGTGGGATTATCGCTGGACCTACACCAAGATCTTTGAGCATCGCTTGACGATCGTGCCGTGCGTCAACCTGGTGAAGAACATTGGCTTCGGGCCGGGCGCTTCGCACACCACCAATGTGGATGCGCGCCACCTGACCGAGCTGCACCAGATGTCTTTTCCCTTGGTGCACCCGGAGGGGATGATCTGGTCCCGGCAGTATGACCGGATGCTGCAGACCAGGATCGATTACGATCTGACGCGCCGCGTAATCAACAAGCTTCGGCGGATCCGCAGCGGGCTTTTGCAATTGCAGCGGGCCGCTCTTGCATGGCGGACGCCCTCCCCCAGTCACAGAGCGGGTCGGCTGAGTCCGATCGATGAGCAGGTGAAATCGTGAGCACGCAGGCAGTCGCCATTGTTACCGGGGCCCACGGTTTTGTGGGGCGCCATGTCGCGCGCCGGTTGGCTGCGCAGGGTTACACGGTCCACGGCATCGGGCATGGCGCGTGGGCGCAGGAGCAGTGGTCGGAGTGGAATCTAGCGAGCTGGCTGTGCGGGGATGTGTCGGCGAGCAATCTCAGCCGCATGGTGCCGTCTCCCGACCTCCTGGTGCATTGTGCCGGGGGCGGTTCGGTGAGCTTTGCCCAGCACAATCCGCGCGAGGATTTCGAGCGCACCGTGGTCTCCACCGTCGAGGTGCTCAGCTACCTTCG
The DNA here is from genome assembly GCA_964658225.1 of Vulcanimicrobiota bacterium. GTDB lineage: Bacteria > Acidobacteriota > Terriglobia > Terriglobales > Acidobacteriaceae > EB88. Next base: position 39,590 of record CAZZYH010000005.1, read on the forward strand.
CCTGCACGCGCCGCGCGCCGTGCTCGTCTATCCCTCAAGCGCGAGTGTGTATGGAGATTGCGCACCACCGGTGCGCGAGGATGCGCCGCTCGCCCCGGTCTCCCAGTACGGCGTGCACAAGCTGATGGCGGAGCAATTGATTCGAAGCTGGGCACAACGCTTTTCGCTTTCCGCCTCGATTGTCCGCCTCTTTTCCGCCTATGGTCCGGGGTTGCGCAAACAGCTGCTGTGGGATGCCTGCAGGAAGCTTGCCGCCGGCGACACGGTCTTCATGGGCACCGGGCGAGAGGTGCGGGACTGGCTCCACATTGAGGACGCAGTCGAGCTGCTGGCGCAGGCTGCGCTCCGCGCGGCATCCTGCTGCCCGACCTTCAATGGCGGCAGCGGCCTGGGAGTCAGCGTCGGGGAACTGCTCGAGCATCTTGCCCGGACCCTGTTTGGGGAGGCGCGCCCGCTCTCTTTCTCGCAGGTGCAGCGTGCTGGCGATCCGCCCGCCTATGTGGCCGACATTGCAGCCGCCCGGCCCTGGGCCCCGGCCCACCACTGGCAGGATGGCGTAGCCGAGTACGTGGCCTGGTGGAAGCGCACGTGCAACGATCCAGCCGCCGACGCGCTCGCGGTCCCGGTAGAGAGTGCCGGATTCTCAGCGAGCGAGAGGTACCGGTCGCGGCCCGCATAAGGCTTCAGGGTCAGCCCGAAGCAGAACTTGGAAAGGACTTATGACAACCATGAAAGAGCTCCGCGTCGGCTTTGAGGTGCACGACCGCATCTGGATGGGCGGCTTGAATTATCTGAGCAACCTGCTGGCAGGCATGCAGCTGCTGCCGGAAGGTCAATTTACCCCGGTGCTGCTCGCCGGCACGCGACCCTGCTCCGTGCTGCCGAGATTCAGCGGAATGCAAGTGCTCCATACGCCTCTGCTCGATCGCAAGAGCCTGCCGTGGGTCGCGCGAAAAACGGCTTCGGTGCTGCTCGGCCGTGATCGTCACCTGCAGCAGTTTCTCGAGGCGCGCGGCGTCTCGGTGCTCTCGCACTCCGGCCACCTCGGCCGCCGCAGTTCGATGCCCAGCATTGGCTGGGTACCGGATTTGCAGCACGTGCACCTGCCCAAGTTTTTTACTCCGAGCCAGATACGCAGCCGCAATAAGGGATTTGCCGACATCTGTGCGCATTGCACGCGCATTGTCGTCAGCAGCCAGTGCTCGCTTGAAGATGTACAGAAGTTTGCCCCGGCCAGCGCCCATAAAATCGACGTATTACCCTTTGTCGCCCTGCCCCCGGCTGCGGACGGCCATCACACGCTGGCTGAGATGCAGGCCACGTATCACTTTGATCAGCCCTACTTTCTGCTGCCGAACCAGTTCTGGGCGCATAAGAACCATCGTGTCGTCATCGAGGCGCTGGCCCGGCTCAAGGCGACGGGGCGCCCGGTGCTTGTGCTCGCCACCGGGCAGACCCGGGACGTGCGCAATCCCACACACTTTCCTGACCTGATGCAGTTTGCTGAGAAAAACCAGGTCAAGGACTGCTTCCGCGTGCTGGGCGCCGTGCCGCCGCGGCACCTTGCCGTGCTGATGCACCACTCGATGGCCTTCATCAACCCGTCCTACTTTGAGGGTTGGAGCACTTCGGTTGAAGAGGCCAAGACGCTCGGCAAGCAGATGCTTCTCTCCGACATCCCCGTGCACCGCGAGCAGGCGCCTGCGCGCGGGATCTATTTTCACCCGGAGGATGCCGAGCGACTAGCCGCTCTGCTCGATCACACGCGCCGCCACCATGATGCCGGCTTTGAGTCCGCGCAGATGGAGAAGGCGGCCGCGCAGACAACCGCAAGGCTGATCCAGTTCGCCACCCAGTACTCCAACATCGTCAGAAAAGCGCTCGGGCCGGTCTCGCGGAAACCCCGCTGGGCACAGACCCTTGCGCAGGCATCCGGGCGCTAGTTTCGTGGCCCGCAGTTTTGAATGAAGGAACGAAGGAAGGATATCTTGCAGAACTCAGATGTGCAGCCCGACCGAGGCCTTGAGAACGTGCGCGTTGCGTTTCTCACCAACAGCCTTTCTCCCCACAGCCTGCCGCTGTGGGAGTGCGTAAGCCGCCATGTGGGCCGCTTTTGTGCGTTTGTCTCCTCAGGCTTTGATACGCAGCACAAGTTCCCCACGGTGCGCACGCATCTTGAGATGCGGGTGCAGCGTTCGATCAATCGATTTCGCTTTTACAACAACCGGCACGGAAGTTGGGATTCGGACGACTTTCACCTGCCTTTTGATACCTACCAGCAGCTCAAGGCGTACCGGCCGGACCTGATTATCTCGGGCCAGTTTGGGCTGCGCACCGCACTCTCGGTGCTTTACCGGCTCCGTCATCCTCACGTCAAGCTCATCCTGTGGGCGACTCTGTCTTGTCGCAGTGAGCAGTATCGCGGGAGACTTCGCCTGATCCTGCGCAAGTGGATCCTCAATCGCATCGATGCCGCCTTTGTCAACGGAAAGAGCGGCGAGCAATATCTGCGCCAACTCGGCTATCAAGGACCACTGACTTATATTCCGTACGCGATTGACGGGTCGCCTTTCGTCATTTCCGCCTATCAGCCTCAGCCGAAGCAGAGGCGGCTTCTCTTTACCGGGCGACTGGTGGCGCAGAAAGGCCTGCGTTCGTTCTGCAAGGTCCTCAACCAGTGGTGCGCCGATCATCCGGACGTGGCAGTGCGGTTTCGTTGCGTTGGCGAGGGGCCGGAAGAAGAGTTTCTCCGCACGATGCGCACGCACCAAAATCTGCGCATCGAGGTATTTCCGAAGATGTCGCAGACCGAACTCCGGGCCCACTATGAAGAGTCCGATATTTTTGTGCTGCCCTCGCGCAGCGATGAGTGGGCGGTGGTGACCAACGAGGCGATGAACGCAGGGCTGCCCGTTCTGGGCAGCACGCAGGCGCAGTCGGTGCTGGAACTGGTTCGCGAGGGCATCACGGGCTGGCAATTTGATCTGCTCGATGAGCAGAGCACCTATGCCGGCTTCGATCGCGCCTTGTACACGCCGGTGGAACAATTGCGCGCCATGTCGAACAGCGCGAAAGAAGCCGTAGCGGAGTTTGCGCCGGAACGAATTTCGCTGCGCGTGGTCGCCATGATCAAGGCTCTACAGCAAGAGTCCGAGGACAAGCCGCTGCGGTCGAGCTATCGGCTTGACGAGGTGAACTCTGCGGCTGCGAGCGCCCAGGCCGCAAGGTCCTCTTCCTAGCCCGTCTGGGAAAGACGGCACGGTTATCGTCGCGCACCTACGAAGTGTTGTTGCCGAGGGCGTTGGTGGCATCGCCCGCCCTGGGGACTTCGTGCGCCTACTCGAGCATCATCGCGATTCTCTAAAATCTCCAGGGATCCCTATGGCACTGTCGGAACAAAGTCTGCTTCGCTCGAACGCGACGCTGGAGACCGTCACACCGTTTGATCGCGTTCGACCGGGAGCGAAGCTCCGGGCGCTTGCGAGGAGCAAGGTAGGGCTGCCCATTCTCCTCGGCGTCATCACGTTGATCAGCCGGTGCCTTACCGTCTCGACGCCGTATTTCGTCGATGGTCCGAACCACGTCCGCGCCATTGAAAATGGCAGCCTGGTCATTCAAGCTCCCGGCTATTTTCTTTTCGAAGCTCTGGGAGCGGCGTTGTCGGCGTTGTTGCACATCAGCGCTGCAGCCTCGCTAAGGATGCTCAACATCGGCTTTGGGGTTGGCGCGGTTGTCGTGTTTTCGCTCCTCGCCTTGCGCATCTTTGAGGTGCGCCTGGCAGCCATGCTGGCGCTGGTCTACGCCGCATCGCCGCTGGTCTGGTTCGCGGCCGAGATTCACTCCACCTACGCGGCGATGACCTTCTTTGCGCCCTTGCTGTTGCTGGTGATCGGCGAGAAGAAGCAGTTCACACTGGGCTGCTTGCTGTGGGCCATCATGGTCGGACTGCGGCCTTCAGACGGCATCTTCGTGCTGCCTTGGCTGCTCTGGCAGGGCTATGAGCAGCGATGGAGGGCGCGGTTGCAGGGCTTGGTCGTGGGCGTGGCGGGCGTGCTGACCTGGTGGCTGCCTACGGCGCAACGATTCGGAGGATCGATCCTTTCGCCGCTCACCGCGTCCCGCTCCCAAGCTTCCCGACTGGCCCAGGGTGTGCTGGTCGCGCCGCTCTCGATGCACTCGGCCACCAACCTTCTGCGCGGCGTATCGGGCATGGTGGTGGCCTGGGGACTGCTGCTGCCACTGGTGCTGTGGGGTGGCTGGCGGCTTTGGCGGCAAGAGCGGCGAGTGAGGGCTGGGGTAGTCTGGATGGTGCCCGGTCTCGCCTACTTTCTCTTCTATTACATGGCCGACGCGACTTACTTTGCTTTCTGCGTCGCGCCGGGCCTTCTCCTGGCGGGGCTGGTGCTTTGCAGGATGCCGCGCTCGCGACAGGGGATGGTGACCGGTGCGGCTCTGCTCGGCTCGCTCGTTCTGCTGCTTGCCGGTCGCCCGGTTGCGCCGACGCATCGGTCCGAGGCGGTTCTGGACGCGTACTTCATGAAGTACACGGCATGGTCTCTACGGCACCACTATGCGCCCACACTGTCAGACCTCGTGAGCGAACCCGACCCGAAGACGGGGGCGGGCAGAGCAGCGCCGCGCTGATCTTTCTCTTCCAGCAAATTCTCAAGCGAAGTCTCCAACAAGACGTGCCGGCCCTGGCCTCCCCTGGCGCGCAACCCGGCGCGCTCCTTCTCGTTGCCCTCGACCAAACTCTCTAACCCATCAAGCGCAAGCAGCAAAATCTACTCCACAGCAGGTCAATCCTATGAAGGTATTTTCGGCTCGCACAAACGGGCATCGTCGAACAGTGTGGCTGCTCTCCGGTCTGGCGGCGGTCAGCTTGTTTGTGGCCAAGGCAGAAGGCGCCACCGCGCCGGCTCAGGCCTACTCTGTGACCACCCTTGGCATCCTGAACTATCCCGGATCGAGCGGGGTGGTGCGGCGGGTCAATTCGCTCGGCGAGGCGGTGGGCAGCTACCGCAACAAGGGATACAGCCAGTCCTCCACTGCCTTCCTGGTCACCACTTCCGGGTTTGAGGCGATTCTGGCGCAGCAGGCTACGGACTTCAGTGCGTCCTACGGGATCAATGACCTGGGCGAGATCGCCGGCACGGTCAACGGGCCAACATCCATCCTGCCCTTCCGATCAGTGCGCAGGAGCGGCTTCCAGCTGCTGCCGCTGCTCGGCAAGGATACGGGCGGAGGCGCCTACGGCATCAATGACCAGGGCGAAACCGTGGGTTTCTCGAGCGGCGCTTTTGGCGTACGGGCGGTCTGGTGGACCCGCGCCGGCCAGCCGACAGCGCTGCCCATCTTGCCCGGTGTCGAGTCGACCAAGGCGGTTGACATCAACTCCCGAGGCGATATTGTCGGCAACGCCGGAGAGACGAAGATTACGGCGGTTCTCTGGGCACGCAAAGGCGGGATCGTGCCGCTCGACACGCTGCCAACGTACACCAACAGCCAGGCTGAGAGTATCAACGATAAAGGGGATATTGTCGGCTCCTGCACCGCTTACGACGGCGGTCCGGTGCGTATCCGGGCGGTGCTCTGGGCCTCCGGCACGCTCAATCCGCAGGATCTCGGCACCCTGGCCGGCGGCCAGACCAGCCGCGCCCGGGATATCGATATGAGTGAGCTGGTCGTCGGCACGTCCGACTCTTCGGTCGGCAATCACGCCTTTATCTGGAGCGCCACGACCGGCATGCAGGACCTGAACGCTCTGAGTACGGATAAGACCATCGTGCTCATCGACGCGCTCAGCATTACCAAGTCCGGCGCGATTCTGGCTTTGGGTATCAACAAGAGTGATTACCCGGCCGGGGACGCCAGCGACATGGAAGAGCATGAGCTGCCTCGGCACATCGTGCTGCTCACTCCCAACAAATAATTTCTTTTCCTCAGACAGGCGGGTGCTATGAACGTACGACGCGCGCTGGCGATTTCGCTCGCCATTTTCACTTTGGCTGGACTGCCGGCCGCAGCTCAACAAGCCACTGCCGGTCAATGGCAGCTAGGCCCCAACCTGCCTTTTTTCCCCGTGCACATGCACCTGATCCGCACCGGGGAGCTGGTCATCTGGCCGGGCGACGATGGCGTCAGCGGCAATGACCCGCGCCTGTTTGATCCGGTCGCCGGCACCGTCACCACGCTTGCGCAGCCCGGCTACGACGTCTTTTGCAGTGGGCATAGCCTGCTGCCCGACGGGCGTCTTTTTGTCGCCGGTGGCCACATCAGCAATAACGTGGGGCTGGCCTCTTCGACGATCTATGACCCGGTCGCCAATCTCTGGACCAAGCAGGCCAACATGAACCTGGGCCGCTGGTATCCGACCGATCAGGTGCTGCCCAACGGCGATGTTCTGGTCGTCTCAGGCGACATCGATATCGCCAACGGGGAAAACTCATTGCCCCAGGTCTGGCAGTCCTCGAGCGGCACCTGGCGTAGTCTGACCTCGGCCCAGCTCTCGCTCGGTCTTTATCCCACGCTCTCGCTCGCGCCGAATGGCCAGGTGTTCAACTCCGGTCCCAGCCCGATCAGTCGCTATCTGGATACGACGGGTACAGGGAACTGGACCACGGCCATCAACCATGTCTACCAGGGCACCCGCGACTATGACGGCATGGTCATGTACCAGCCGGGCAAGATCCTGGTTGCCGGTGGCGATGACCCGGCGACGGCGACCGCGGAGGTCATCGACCTGAACGCATCTACGCCGGCCTGGCGGAACACCTCGCCCATGCACGAAGCGCGTCGCCAGCTGAATGCGACCATGCTTCCGGACGGCAAGGTTCTGGTCACCGGCGGTACCGGCGGCCCGGGCTTCAGCGATGATGATCCGACCGTGGCAACCTATGCGGCGGAGGAGTGGGACCCGGCGACCGAGCAGTGGACCCTGCTTGCGAGCGCGACCGTTCCGCGCCTCTATCACTCCATTGCCATCCTGCTGCCGGATGCGCGCGTGCTGACCACCGGCGGCAATGGCTACACGCAGACCGAAATCTTCTCCCCGCCCTATCTGTTCGCCGGCCCGCGCCCTACCATCACCTCCGCGCCGGCGACAGTTCTGAATGGCCAGAGCTTGTTTGTGGGCACGCCGGACGCGGCCAACATTACCTCCGTCGCCTGGGTCCGCGCCGCCTCGGTCACCCACACCGTGAGCATGAGCCAGGCCTTCTACAGCTCCTCTGCCATCACCCAGGTGCCGGGCGGCATCAACATCACCTCGCCCAATGACCCGACCATGCCGGCGGGCTTCTACCTTCTGTTCATCCTGAACAACGGCGTGCCCTCGGTGGCATCGATGGTGCATCTGGGGGCGCAGGACAATGCGAGCCCCGTGCCCGTGGCCACTTCGCTCTCGCCCTCCAGCATCCCCAACGGCAGTTCGCCGACGACCATTACTGTTACCGGTTCTAACTTCTCGACCAACTCGGCCGTAGAAGTGGATGGGCTCGTCCTGCGGACATCGTTTCTCAGCAGCACGCAGCTGAGCGCCGTGATCCCGGCCAGTTATCTGGCCACCGTCGGCACCCAGCAGATCAGCGTCATGACCCCGGCGCCGGGCGGTGGCACGTCGGCCTCGGTTCCGCTCCCGATCACCCAGGCGCTGATCCCCAACCTCACCCAGACCGGGACGATCATCGCCCGGATCCTCAATCCGAGCGGCAAGAGCAATCCCAATCCGGAGGTGATCCGGGACGGAGATATGCCGCCCACCACCAGCATTGATGATCAGAGAAACTACGATACCTACAGCGGGGGCGGACCGGCCACCGAGGACTGGATCGGCTACCAGTACTCCACACCGCAGACCTTTGCCCAGGTCATCTTTCAGGAGGGGATCAACTTCGTCGATGGAGGATGGTTCAACACGCTGACCGTCCAGGTGCTCCAGAACGGCACCTGGGTCAACGTGTCCAACTTCAGCTCGACGCCTGTCTACCCTCCGAACGACGGCATCAACTACGAGACCTACGTTCTCAACTTCTCACCCATCACCGGGACCGCGATTCGCATCGATGGAGCGCCGGGCGGAGGTGCGTACTTCACCACGATCGGCGAGTTGCAGGTGTTTGGACCGGCGAGCAATGCCGCTACGCTGAGCTCGATCGCTCCTGCTTCGGCGACTGTGGGCGCCCCGGCCCTTACCCTCACCGTGACCGGGCAGAACTTTACCGCCGGCTCCGTTGTGCAGTGGAATGGCTCGCCGCGGACAACGACCTTCGTGAGCCCCACGCAGTTGACCGCTGCGATCCCTGCGACCGATCTGGCCACCGCGGGCAGTCCGCAGGTCAGCGTGACTTCGAGCACAGGCACGACCGCGTCTCTGCCGTTTAGCGTCAACGTCGCCCCGGGAACCCCGCCGAGTATTACAGGCTTGAGTCCGGCGAGTGCAACGGCTGGGGATCCGCCGCTGCTGCTTACGGTCACTGGCAGCAATTTTGTGACGGGCTCTGTGCTGCAGTGGAATGGGGCCAGCCTCGCGACCACGTTTGTAAGCCCGACGCAGCTGACAGCCAAGATTGTTCCGAGCCAGCTGGCCGCGGCCGGCGCGGTCCAGGTGACGGTGCTGAACCCGGCTGCAAACGGGGGCTCTTCGACCGGGAGCGTATTTACGATCAACGTCGCGCCGATTCCGAACCTCACCCAGCTCGGCACCATCATTGCGCGCATCACCGCGCCAGCAGGCGGCGGCAACAAGAACCTTGAAGTGATTCGCGACGGCGACATGCCGCCCGTGGGTACGCAGGACTCCACGCGCCAGTACGACACCTACAGCGGCGGCGCCGCGGCGACCGAGGACTGGATCGGCTACCAGTACGCTTCGGCGCAGACCTTCTCCAAGGCTGTCTTTCAGGAGGGCATCAACTTTTCCGATGGCGGCTGGTTTAACTCGATTACCGTGCAGGTGCTGCAGAACGGCGCGTGGGTCAGCGTCCCCGGCCTCACGGTGACGCCGGCTTACCCCGCCAATGACGGGATAAGTTTCGAGACATACACGTTTACTTTCCCTGCGATTACAGGCAACGGGATCCGCATCGATGGCGTGCCTGGCGGGAGCTCCTACTTCACCTCGTTCGGCGAGTTGCAGGTCTACGGGGTGGCGAGCGGCGCGGCCACGCTGACTTCGCTCGCGCCTGCTTCGACGACAGCGGGCTCTGCGGCGTTCACGCTGACTGTGAACGGGCAGAACTTCAAGTCGGGCGCGGTGGTGCAGTGGAACGGGTCTGCGCGGACGACGACGTTCGTGAGCGCGACGCAGCTGACGGCGGCGATCCTGGCGACCGACGTGGCTGCTGCGGGCACGGCGCAGGTGACGGTAAGTGCGAGCAGCGGGGTAACTCCTGCGTTGCCCTTCACCATCAATGCGGCGACAGGGCTGACCTCGCTCGCGCCTGCTTCGACGACAGCGGGCTCTGCGGCGTTCACGCTGACTGTGA
>CAZZYH010000005.1:49174-58296 GCA_964658225.1 Vulcanimicrobiota bacterium
AGCTGACGGCGGCGATCCTGGCGACCGACGTGGCTGCTGCGGGCACGGCGCAGGTCAGTGTAAGTGCGAGCAGCGGGGTAACTCCTGCGTTGCCGTTCACCATCAATGCGGCGACAGGGCTGACTTCGCTCGCGCCTGCTTCGACGACAGCGGGCTCTGCGGCGTTCACGCTGACTGTGAACGGGCAGAACTTCAAGTCGGGCGCGGTGGTGCAGTGGAACGGGTCTGCGCGGACGACGACGTTCGTGAGCGCGACGCAGCTGACGGCGGCGATCCTGGCGACCGACGTGGCTGCTGCGGGCACGGCGCAGGTGACGGTAAGTGCGAGCACAGGCACGACGGCAGCGTTGCCCTTCACCATCACTGCCAGTGGTCCGCTCAACCTGACCCAGACCGGCACCATCATCGCCAGCGTTACCGCTCCTACGGGCGGTGGCAACCACAACATCCAGATCATCCGGGACGGTGATATGCCGCCGGTAGGATCGACCGATAGTTCGCGCCAATACGACACCTACAACGGAGGCGCGCCGTCTACCGATGCCTGGATCGGGTACCAGTACGCTACCCCTCAGACCTTCGAGCGCATCCTCTTTCAGGAAGGCCGTAACTTCTCCGATGGAGGCTTTTTCACCGCGCTCAACGTGCAGGTGCGCCAGTCCGGAAGCTGGGTCAATGTGCAGGGATTAGCCATCAATCCCGTCTACCCGCTTAACAATGACGGCATCTCCTATGAGAGCTATTCTCTCCAGTTCACCCCGATCTCCGGGGATGCGATCCGGATTGATGGACCTCCTGGGGGAAGCGCCTACTTTATCTCGGTCGGCGAGCTGCAGGTCTTCGGGCCCCTGCCACAGTCAGCCGCGCCGACGCTCAGCAGTATGGCGCCGACCAGCGCCAACAATGGCGATTCGCCGCTAAAGATCACTGTCACCGGCGCAAACTTCGTGAACGGCTCGCTCGTTCAATGGAATGGTTTGAACCGCCCCACCACCTACATCGGCCCCACGCAACTGCAGGCGACCCTCCCGGCCAGCGATCTTGCTGCAGCGGGATCGGCCCGTGTCACTGTCAGTACACCGTCGGCCACGCCTACGGTTTCCAACGCGCTCGCCTTTACGATCAACAAGGCCTCGCCATCCGAACTGACACAACTGGGCACCATCACCTCCAGCGTCACCAATCCATCAGGCTCGGGTAATTACAACCTTGAGGTAATCCGCGACGGCGATCTTCCAGCGCCTGGCACCAAAGACTCCACACGACAGTTCGACAGTTACAACGGCAGCGCACCCACTACGGGCTGGATCGGTTACACCTATGCGGCCACGCAAAACTTTACCAAGGTGATTTACCAGGAAGGAGAAAGCTTCTCCGATGGTGGCTGGCTCACGACACTTTCGGTACAGGTGCTGCAGTCCGGCGCCTGGGTTACGATTCCGAGCGTGACCATCACTCCGGCCTACACAGCCAACGATGGCACCGGCTTTCTCAGCTACACGCTCACCTTTCCTACGACCTCCGGAACCGGCATTCGGATCCAGGGCACACCCGGGGGCTCGGCGCACTTCTTCTCGGTCGGAGAGCTGCAGGTCTTCGGGCCTTAAGCCGGGGTGGGTGGATGGAAGTCCCTGGCTTGAACTAAGTGCAAATATTTCTGCTGCCAGCTTTCCTTTGGGGTAGAGTGCTCGCATGCGAATTATCGTTGCGCGCAGGACGGGTAAGCGAGGCGAAGGCCTGGGGACCGAAATTCTAACCTGTGCCAAGGGGTTTATTGCTTCCCAGGTGCTTGGTGCCAAGTTGATTGGGCCGTCCTGGAGCGTGAACCGGCGTAAGTACTATCGCAACTTTCGCACCAGCCGCCTGGACATTTTTGCCGAGGAGCTGCTCACGCGCCTGCCGCATTACGAGTTCCTCGAAAGTGATTACCTGCAGACGGGGGAAATCGATTTCGGCGGCGCGCTCCGGGTATGGGCGGCCGAGCGAGGTCTCCACCGTAAGTCCTCGTTCATCGTGACGGTAGCCGGCATGTACGGTGGATACCCTGCGATTCGGCACGCCAGACCGTACCTGTGGAATAAGCTGCTCGGCAGCCGGGACGCGCTTGAAAATGTCTACGACCTGATGTCTAGGCTGGATCCGGGCAAGCTTTTCGTAGCCGTGCACATGCGGCTCGGTCATGATTTTGAAACTTTACAGGAGGGCGAAAATCCGCGTGGGCGCTTTAATGTGCATATCCCGGGCGGCTGGTATCTCAACGCCTGTGAAGCCTTAAGGCAGGCATTCGGAGACAAGATCCACTTTCACTTCTTCACCGACCGGCCAGGCCCGGCCTTTGAGGAAGCGGTGCGGCGCTTTAATCCCCAGCAGCGCCCGCAGAGCGGGTTGACAGAATGCAGTGACATTCTCGTGATGGCGCAGGCTGATCTGCGCATCTGCTCGGTTTCCGGGTATAGTCTGACGGCGAGCTTTCTAGCTGGCGGACCTTACATCTGGTATGAGCCGCAGTTGATTTACGAGGGAGGTACCTACACGCTGTGGGGCCACGAGGCGGCCCAGCGCAAGCCGGGATCACTGACCATGGAGTCGGTCGAGGTCACGCGTGGCTTTCAGCCAGACCAAGGAGCCGAGGACCTCTTTACAGGCTGGCCTATGGGCGAGCAAAGTGCGTTGCCTCACGGGCTGCTTCTGCAGCTCCAGCAGTGTTTGCGGACTAAAGCGACGGCGTGCAACCTGATCGAGTTCGGCGCAGTGCCGGATTGGGCGATTCACGGCTGAGTATCGCTTTCCCTCCAGCTTAACGTGGGCCGGGCACAGAGGCCGCAGGCCCCGTCGGCCGCAACTCCTGTGAGTTCTGCTGCAGGTACGGAGCGAGCTCTTCATACTGATCGGTCGCTATAAAGTTTACGCCGGCGGCAATCGCTGCCCTCCACCGCGGCACAACCGCTGCGTGCGAACCGAAGTTGTAATCCTTTCCCCAGCCCTGGTCCTCTGCAGGAGCAAAACCATCGAGGGTATAAAACCGGATCCAGTAGCCCATGCTGTGTGCGTAGTCGACCAGGGCATGCAGCCTGCGGTCCTTCACCGCGCTCCACGCGCCCGCGCGACTCTGTCCGCCCTCCTCGACCGTGTACCAGGAGCTGTTCCACCAGCGTCGATAGTTGGTTGGGCGCTCGGGGAAGAGCTTCTCCGGCGCCACCGTTGCAGCCCAGTGCATCAACTCCGGCATGGGTAAGTCCGGCTTTTCCGCCGTATGCGCAGAGCCAAAGAGTCGCAGCTTTGCGCCCACCGGCACCTTGTCGTAAAAGACTGCCTGCTGTTCATCAGAGTCCTCGGTCACTGCCAGGACCGGGCGGCGTTGGATCGGGGAGAGTTCCGATGCATCTGCGGTTCTCGCCGCGGTGGAGAGCCACGGCTCATACTCGCCCAGCAGCTGCCAGACGGCTTCGAGCAGCTCTGGGCGATTGTCTTTGAAGTCGAAGTGCAGTACCACGAGCGGCCAGGTGTCCTGCTTGTTCTCGGCGATCGCGTTTTCAATGACGGGCCGTACCTGCTCAAAGAAGGAAGCGCGCAGGGTTGGCTCGGTGCCGGTCGGCTTTGGCGTGTGGGACACCACAACTCGTCCCTTACCTGTTGCGGGGTCGATGTACCAGGCCACGTCCTGCTCGATCGAGACCGGATAGCCGGAGCGGAGCGCCCGCTGCACGCGGTCGGTCCAGCGTCCTTCATAGGGGTAACAGTTATGCGCATCGAGCAGCGGCTGATTGTGGTTGAGCCACTCAAGGTGAGCCCTGGTCGTTGTTGCGGTTTGCGCTGCAGCCATCAGGCTCGAGAAGGCAAGCGCGAGCGACAAAGCCGTTTGCGAAATTCGTGCCAAGCGCATGGACACACACCTTGATCGTGTTGCCGGCGCGCCTGATGACCAAACAGCACATATCAGGCGAGCCAGTCGAACGGGCGACGGTTCTAAACAGGGATTGAGAGAATGCAGCCGCGCGAGCCGGCCGCTCCTGTTTTCGGGCCTGCTGCGAACAGCGCCCTAAAAGGATAACCGTAGGGCGAACTGCATCACCCTCGGGTCTCCTGAAAGGGTGGTGATGCTGCCTGCGGCGCTGCTCGAGAAGTTACCATTCGGCTGGCCGAACTCGGGCGTGTTGGTCACGTTGAAGACCTCCCAGCGAAATTCGAGGTTCCTTGATTCTCCCAGCGGGAACTCCTTGAGCAGCGATGCGTCGAAGACATCGGTGCGGGGTCCGCGCAGCGTATTCCTGCCGCTTGTGCCCACCACGCCCGCAGCCGGCAGTGCGTAGGCATCCGTATCATTTGGCGCCAGCGTGCCGCAATTCTTGTTCTTGGACGCGTAGAACCAGCACGTCGGATCGCCAACGATGTGAGGCGTGCCGATCACGTTCGGGACCGCTGTTGCCTCGCCGTAGGGGTCGAGCGAGGCCGTGAGCGTTCCTCCGGCATTGACGGTGAAGGGGTGTCCTGCATAGTAGGTGTACACGCCCGAGGTACGGAAGCCGCCCAGGATGTAAGCGAGCGCACCGCTGCTGAGCATGGATTTGCCGCGTCCGAAGGGCAGTTCATACACGTAATTGGCCGAGACGCGGTGCGGAATGTCGAAGTCGCTTGGTCCATACCAGGCAGAGAAGTTACGCCCGTTCGGCGCTGCGCCGGAGTTCGATTCCAGCTCTTCCGGTGCGTCATCGAGGCTGCGGGAGTAGGTGTAGGCAGCGCGCAAGGACAAGCCGTTGCGGAAGCGATGATTGAGGCTGGCCTGCAGACCGTTGTAGTTGCCATAGCCGATCGCATTGGTGTATTCGATGTAGCCGAAGTTGGCGTAGGGAGATACGCCGGTCGACTGGCCATTGACGATCGTGGGTTGGTTGTAATCGGTAAGTGTATCCAGGTGCGTAGATTTGGTTCCGACATAATCCACTTCGCTCGTCCACCCGGCGCCGAACTCATGCTGAACGCCAAGGCTCCACTGCTGCACACTGGGCGTAGGATCGTGTGGGTTCATGGCGCGGATGTGGAAAGCATTGAGGTGGTTCAGGTCGATCGTGGTGGGATCGAGGAAGTTCGATGCGAACCCTACCGCCGGAGTGATCACCGGAGCGGTGTTTGAGGCCTGCGTTTTGTTAATCAGATTGGGCGGGTTGAGCGCCAGCTGATCTTCGCTGCCGTAGCGCTCGAAGAGCGTGTAGTAGATGCCATAGCCGCCACGAATGACTGTCTTGCTGTCCGGCGAGTAGGCCAGGCCGATGCGGGGACCGAAATTGGTTGTGTTTGGATCGACCAGCGCGCGGTTGGCCAGTGAGCCCCCGGTGGCGAAGACCAAGCCACCTGCGCCGCCGTTTGCCGAGGGGCTGAAATTTGCCAGACGATTTTTTCCATCGAGCGCCGGCGTCGCAAAATCATAGCGCAATCCCAGGTTGAGGGTCAGCTTCTGCGTGGCTTTCCAATCGTCTTCTGCGAATCCGGAGACCATCCAGAGTCGCTGGTCGACTAGAAATACATTGGTAAGTTGATCGCTCTGCGTTGCCCCCAGCAGCCCATCTGCATAGGAGAGGCCCGTGCCTGCGCCGCTCGCCGTGAAGACGCCGGTGAAGGTAAGATCGCCGCGGGTGCCTGGCTCATCCTGAAAAATATTGCGCATAGGCGCATAGACACTTCCGCCCAGCTTCCATGTCTGCCGCCCACGGGAGATCGAGAGCGTATCGTTGTACTGAAAGAGCTCAGGTATCTGCTTCTTGGGCAGAAAGTCGGCGGAACCAAGAAAAGCGAAATTGGAGAATGTCGTCAGTGGAACGCCGCCGCCGGTTGCAGGATTGACCGGAATACCGGGAACAAAGTCCGACGCGGTCTGCGGAAGATTGAACGGCTGCTGCACCGCGGCCGAGTAATTGCGCAAGAACCCGAAGCGGAATTCATTGACCACCGTTGGGCTGAACAGGTGGGTCCATCCGAGGACAAAGCTATGTGATTTGATCACCTGGTTGCCCCAGGCCGAGGTCGAGGTTCCGTCCGCCAGGCCTCCGAAGTAACCCGGGATGTCTCGCGTTCGATTGGAGTAGTTGTAGCGGCCAAAGATCGTGTCCGCCGAGGAGGGTGTCCAATCCATGCGCGCGTCGTAGTTATCATCGTTGTCGGTCAACAGCGCGTTGCGATCGTAGTTGTTCAGATCCGGGGTCAAGCCATTCGTAGTGATATTAGGCAAGGGAAAGAGGGCCATGAGCTTGGCAACGGATGCGTCGATACGGTCTGCGGGTATCGTGTTGTTGGCAAAAGGTGTGCAGTTCTTGCCCGAGTAAGCCGGCGCACAGGTGAGCGGATCATAGATCGTCGGGTACTTGACGCCAACCTGCGCCCCGGTGGCCGCGCTGAAATCGCCGCTGCGCTCGTTCGGCAAGGGCACGGTTGAGATGCGTGAGACCCCCTGCTTGATACGCGTGCCTTCGTAATTGCCGAAGAAAAAGAGGCGGTCTTTGTGGATTGGTCCGCCAAAGCTGCCGCCGAACTGGTTCTGGTTGTTCTCTGGTTTCTTCAGCCCATTGCGGTCAGAAAAAAAATCGTTCGCGTCAAAGTAGTTATTGCGCAAGTACTCAAAGGCCAGCCCGTGAAACTGGTTGCCGCCTCTGCGTGTGCTAACCGACACCACAGCGCCGGGGCTGCGGCCATATTCAGCCGAGTATGGATTGGTGATCACATTGAACTCTTCGATCACATCGACCGACGGATGGGAGGCCTCGGTGCTCAACTCCTGCACGTTTTCTGAGAATGTATTGTTGTCAATTCCATCCAGTAGGAAATTGTTCTGCAGGGAATGGATGCCGTTCACGTTGAAGTCGCCTGTGCGCCCCGCGGAAGTATTTCCGCTCTGCTGCGTGTAGCGGCTGATCTGCACCCCCGGCACCGTGCGCAGCAGATCGTCCCAGTTGCGTAGATAGAGCGGCGTTTGCTCGATGGTCTGCCGGCCCACCACTGTGCTGATCGAAGCATCATCGGGCGACAGAGTGCTCGCGTCGGTGGTAACTTCCACCACCTGCTTCTCGCTGCCGACGACGAGATGAAAGTCCTGCCTTCCCTTTTGTCCGACGGCCAGGCTGACGGCCTGTTCTATCGAGTCAAAACCTGGCTCTGTGACCGTTACCTTGTACTCGCCTATGGGTAGATCCTGGAAAGAATAGGCACCCGCATTGTCGCTTTCAAGCGAACGTGTGTACCCGGTTGCGCTGCTCACGATGGTGATCTGCGCGCGCGGCAGCGCGGCACCGGTCGGATCTGTGACAAGGCCACCGAGATCGGCGGTATTTACCTGCGCATGCGCCGGTCCTGCAAGACAGACCGTGGTTGCAAGTAATATGCAACTACCTGCATGCTTGAGCCGAGCCGCTGCTCTTCCACCGCGAGTTTCTCTTTCTGCACTCCGTATCGACCGCATGTGGCCTTCTCCTGTGTTGTCGCAGGCTATCGGCCGAATGTCAAAGGGGAATAAATGCGAGCGCAAAGATTTGCCAGGAGCGGCATGGACTCTAAGAGATCATGCGCGATTGCGCAACTGAAACGCTACGGAAGCCAGGCCGATCGCCCACTGCGACGGCAGCCACGATCGACGGACATCCATGGAAATTCGTGGTCACGCGCTTATCGACGCTTGAGTTCTTCCAGGTCTGCGAGCGTGCGAGGCCAGTCTGCTCCGAGCAGGCGCGACAGGCTGCGATCCGCCAGGACTTTGCCTTGTGTCTGGCACCGCGCGCAATAGTTGGTCTCGTTGTCAGCCCAGCGGATGCGCTGGATCGGGCTGGCGCATCGCGCACACGGTTCTCCAAAGCGTCCGTGCACTGCCATGTCTTCTCGGAATGCAGTGACTTTCTCCGGAAATCGGGCGCGCGCCTCCTCGGTCAACTTCTCGATCCACCGTTGCAGGGTCTGGCGCGTGGCGAGAAAAAGGCTCTGCCAATCGCGCGCAGTCAGTTTGTGGGTGAGCGCGATGGGGGAGAGTTGTGCTTCATGCAGAATTTCATCCGAGTACGCGTTACCAATTCCACTTAGGATGCGGGGATCGGTAAGCGCTCGCTTGAGAGTGCGATTCTCTCTGGTGAGCGCGGTGCGGAACGCATCTGCGCTGCAGGTAAACACGTCGATCCCGCCCGGATCCAGGGTGTCCAACGCATCCTGCTGCATGACATGCAGCGAGGCGCGCCGCTTGGCGCCTGCTTCCGTCAGCACCAGCGATCCGTTTGCAAAGTCAAACGCCGCCAGCGAGTTCCGGCCTGCTAACGGAGCGCCTGCTTTACGCCAGTGCAGTCGGCCTGCAATCATCAGATGGAGCACAAGCCACAGATCGCCCTCGAATCCAATCGCAATCCGTTTGCCGATGCGTCGCAGGGTCCGCACCGAGGTCCCTTCAACGGCCGTGACGGGCGGCTGCGCGGTGCGCAGCAGGAAGGCGCCGCGGATCCTCACGTGCTCCAAGCGTTGATCCAGAATGCGCTGCTCCAACGCAAACAGGTACGCGGCGATATCGGGCAGCTCGGGCAAAAGGCAACTCCTGCTCAATCACGCCCGCGGAAACTATGAATCAGGCGCCGGTCACGCTTGGATGGCCTCGGGGTGTAGGTCTCCTGCGTCCCGAGAAGCTTGCGTTCTTCGGCTGCTTTTCGACGCATTACTTTGCTGGCCTCTGTCTCTTGGTAGAGTGCCTGGGCCACAGGCGCAGGGCCACGCTGGTCGCTCAGCACCAGGACTTCGACTTCGAATTCGCCTGCTTCGCTCTTGATCTGAAGCATGTCCCCGACGCGGACTTCGCGAGAGGGTTTGGCGGGCTGCTTGTTCGAATAGATGCGAGTGAGATCACAGGCTTTGGATGCTTGCTCGCGCGTCTTGAAGAAACGCGCCGCCCAGAGCCACTTATCGATGCGGATACCGGTCATGTTCTTATTCTCGTATCGTGAAGATTATAGGGGACAGTCTACAGAGCCGGGTTACTTCGCCACACTCTGAGAGGAAGTCGGTCGATGATAGACAAGCCTGCCGTCAATGTACGTATCCAGGCATTGCAGGTCCTTGAGCTCAGGCGTGCTGACTGCGTAGGGATTCTTGTTCCATACCGCGAT
>CAZZYH010000006.1:0-3587 GCA_964658225.1 Vulcanimicrobiota bacterium
CTCGAACCTTCTTCTCGAACCTATCGAAGCTTGATCCATTCGCTGGGCTGGGGCCTTGGGACAGAGCGAATCGTCCGCGAGGACTCACCCTCGCGCTTTTGGATGCATGTTGGGCGACGCCTGGGAAAGCGTGTGGCAATTAAATACAACAGGTTACCTGCCTCTGTAGCGACGATAGTTACGAATGGAAGTAACTGCCAGGAGACGCTCCTGCCTGCGCGTCGTCGGGGACTCCCGGGCGGGTACTTTGGGCATGCCTGGCCCGGGGATTGAACGGCTATTCGCAATGCCGTCATGCCTCATTCATGATGCACTCTGATACTCGCCTCAGAGCCGCGGAGGGTTCCCATGGCGGGAGTGAAGAAGGTCTCTTACTTGTGGAAGGATGGCGACGCGCCGGAGAGCTACGTGACCGGAGTCTCGCTGCACAGCCATACCAATCAATCTAGGGAGACTCTGGACTTCCTGGCCAACCTGGGCAACAAGATCGCCTGTATCCGCAAGACGGTGGCGAAGTTTGAAGCCCGGGCGCGTACCAATCACCGGATCGAGGTCAACTACGCCGCCAGCTACTGGACCCCGCCTCTGACTCCGAAGCTGGCCTTCGATCTCGAAAGCCGGCAGATCGAGAAGCTTTGCCTGCAGCCTCTCGTCTCGCTTTCTGACCATGACACCATTCAGGCGCCCATGCTGCTGCGCACCGTGGCCTCGGCGCGCCACATTCCGGTATCGGTGGAGTGGAGCGTGCCGTATGGCGGGGACCAGAGCTTTCATCTCGGCATCCACAACCTGCCGAGCGAGACAGGGCAGAGCTGGATGCGGCGCTTCGAGGAGTTTACCGCCAGGCCGAGCGACCTGGGCCTGACCGAAATCCTGGAAGCGCTGCACGCCCTGCCGCATGTGCTGATCGTCTTCAATCACCCGATGTGGGATCTTTACCTGGTCGGCGCGGCTCGACATGCACAGCTGCTGCGCCGGTTCATGGAAGAAAACGGCCGGTACATGCACGCGCTGGAGCTGAACGGGCTGCGCAGCTGGAAGGAAAATCGCGCCGTCAAGACGATGGCCCGCGAATGGAACAAGCTGCTCATCTCCGGCGGCGACCGGCATGGCATGGAGCCGAACGCCAATATCAACCTCACCAACGCGCGCAGCTTTACCGAGTTTGTTCACGAGATTCGTTACGAGGACCAGAGCCACGTCCTGTTCATGCCCCAGTACGCGGAGCCGTGGAAGCATCGCGTGCTGCGCTCGACCCTCGACGTGGTCTGCGACCATCCGGAGTTTCCACTCGGTTCGCGCCGGTGGGATGAGCGCGTCTATCATCCCGATGCCCAGGGCGTGTCGCGCCGGGTGAGCGAACTCTGGCCGACCGGCGTCGCGCCGAACTATGTTCGTTTCAGCATCGGCTTCGTCCGCCTGCTCGGCCTGCGCCCCGTCTCCGGCAGCCTGCGCCGGGCCTGGGACGAGCGCCACGAACTGCACTTGGCCCTGGGCGAGTAAGAGCAGGCCCCTTGGCCCGGGGCGGCGCCCTCTGCCGTGGAGGCAGACCCGCCGCGGGCCCTGGTCTTGCTCTCTCTTGGATGAACGCTCATCGTGCATTTGCACGCAGCCCTTACACTGCAGGGGTGCAGACTGCGAAGCCGCGGGTGGCGTACTTTCCTGACTCTTTCCATGAGCTGAATGGGGTTGCGCATACGAGCCGGCACTTCGAGGCCTATGCGCGGCAAAGGACGCTTCCTTTTCTCTGCGTGCGCGCGGGCAGTGGCGGCTTGGACGATCTCTCGGCGCTCGAGTTGCCGCGAGGCTTTCTGTCCTTCGCGCTGGACAAGGACCTGCGCTACGATCCGGCCTTCGTTCGCCATCTTCCCCGCATCCTGAGGGCGGTGCGGGCCTTTGCGCCCGACCTGATCCACATTACCGGTCCCAGCGAACTGGGGATGATCGGGGCGTTTGCGGCTCACCACCTGGGGGTTCCGCTGGTCGCCTCCTGGCACACCAATGTGCATGAGTACCTGGCGCGGCGATCGCACGTGCTGCTGGGGCACTTGCCGCGCGCGCAGAGGTCTGGCGCCGCGGGGGTGATCGAGCAGGCCACCCTGGCGGCGACAGCCCGCTTCTACAGCAGGGCGCGGATCCTCTTCGCACCCAACCCGGAGCTCTGCCGCCTGCTCGAGCGCGCCACCGGGCGGCCCTGCCTGCTGATGCCGCGCGGGGTCGATGCGGAGCTCTTCTCGCCTGCGCGCCGCACCCGCGGCGGCGCCCATCCGGCGGATCGAAGCGGCCGTCAGGCACGGGTGCTCGGCTACGTGGGGCGGCTGTCGGTTGAAAAAAACATCCGCCTGCTGGCCCGCGTGCAAAGCGAGTTGCAAAGCCAGGGGCAGGCCGAGGTCCGTTTTCTGATCGTGGGCCAGGGCGGGGAAGAGGCGTGGCTGCGCGAGCATCTGCCCGGGGCCGAGTTGGCCGGGGTGCTTCGCGGCGCGGCGCTCGCCGAGGCCTACGCGAACATGGACTGCTTCGTCTTCCCCTCGCATACCGATACGTTTGGCAACGTGGTGCTGGAGGCCCTGGCCTCCGGGGTGCCCGCCGTGGTCACGCCCGACGGAGGGCCGGCGCACCTGGTGCGGGAAGGCGTAACCGGGTATGTGGCCGAGGATCAAGACTTTGGGGCCGCCATTGCCGACCTGCTGAGCGACCCGGCACGCCTGGAGCGCATGCGTGAGGCTGCCCGGGCGGACGCGCTCCACGCATCGTGGGATGCGGTCTTCGATGGGGTGTACAAGGGTTATGCGCAGGCACTCGAGGGCTAGACGCCCCGGCCCCGGGCGCAGACGAAAAGAGCGGCCCGTGGCCGCTCGCGCTTCACTGAGGCATTGCCTGGCTGCTCAAGCCTGTTTGGTGCCGAAGAGAGGACTCGAACCTCCACACCCTTGCGAGTACATGGACCTGAACCATGCGCGTCTGCCAATTCCGCCACTTCGGCACATACCGGCGCGCATCCTGGCGGGTGCCGGCGCGGCAGCAGACTCAAGTTTTGCAAACCGGTGGTCTTCTGTCAACCGGCCCGAGATTGGCCGGATCCTCGCCGTTGGCGCTTGCACGTTTGTGCAGCGGCGCGCGCAGAGGCCTCTTGGCTGGCCAACCCGCAGGTCGACCAACGCAGTACCCGGCAAAATGCTCTAGAATCTTGCTTGCTGAAAGGACGCGTGGCTGATGAGCGAGAAACGGGACGCACAGCAGGAAGAAATCGAGCAACCGAAGATCCCGCGCGAACACATGATGGAGATCCGTCGCCTGGTGCATGAGATGGGCAACGCGCTCGAGATCATCGTGCAAACAAACTACCTTTTGAATATGGGCGAAGCCGAAGAGAGCACCAAGCAGTGGCTCAAAATGATGGATACGGGCGTGCGCCAGGCGAGTGAAGTGAGCAAGGAGCTGCGCCAGTACCTGATGCTGCACGCTTCGCTGGAGTAAGGGAGCGGGCAAAAAGGCGCGAAGGCCCGGCAGCGCAGACGGGCGCTTCGCGGAGCCGCGACGAGGTCGCATCCTAGGGCGATCATACCCGGGGGCGATCATTCCCCGCG
>CAZZYH010000006.1:3597-58022 GCA_964658225.1 Vulcanimicrobiota bacterium
AGGTGGAGTAGCAGTAGGTGGAGCGGAGGCCCCGCGGTGGACCACCCGGTCCGTCCTCGCAAGCTTGGCCTCTACGCAGGTCCCTTGCTCCGCACGGTAGGCAATGTGGCCGGGCTTCGGGTTCTTTCCGCGCTGCGGGTTCTTTCTCTGGGGTCCCGGCGAGCCGTTCGCTCTCCGGGACCAGGCGTCCGGGCGTTGTTTTTATGCAAGCAGCTCGGCGTCGAGCGTCAGCTCGGTGTTATTCGCAAACAGCTTGGAGATGGGGCAGCCCGCCTTTGCACCCTGCGCAGCCTTGTCAAAGGTGGCCTGGTCGGCACCTGGCACCTTCGCCTTGGTCACCAGGTGTATGGCCGTGATGGCAAAGCCGCCCTCGACCTTACCCAGGCGCACAGAAGCGGTTGTTTCGATCGAGTCCGGCACAAGCTTTGATTCGCCCAGCTGCGCGCCGAGCGCCATCGAAAAACAGCCGGCGTGCGCGGCCGCAATGAGCTCTTCTGGGTTGGTGCCGGTACCGTTCTCAAAGCGGGTGCTGAAGGAGTATTGGGTGTCCTTGAGCGTGCCGCTGGCCGAGGAGATGGTCCCCTTGCCCTTCATCAGATCGCCCTTCCATACTGCGCTTGCGGTCCGTTCCATCATGTTCTCCTTGTTCGGTGTATGACTCGCTTACGGTTCGATGCGGATTGCGATCCCAGGTCGCAGGCCCGGGGTAGGAAGAGCGCGCCCTCTGTGTGAATCTTCATGCTTACTCAGCCGGGCGACGGCTCGCGGTCAGCTTCAGACTCACTTGGCTGGTCCGTGGTTGCTCGGACGCCGACATCTCTGCCACTCCCGGGGTGCCGGGGTGAATCGACAGGGTACCCTGCAGAAGGTAGTAGCCATCCAGGCGCGGGCTGGCCGACGAACCACGCACGACCTGGCCTTCAAAGGAGTACCAGTCTCCATGGATGGGGCGGGTGCTGAAGCTCAGCCTGGGGCCGGCGGTGCGTGCTGCGGCGAAGGCAAAGGTCATGGGCGCCGAGTCGGCATGGGCGCGCTCGCTCCGGCGGGTCAGGTAGCCCCGCAGGGCGCCGTCTTCGACGTAGAGCTCGATCACCTCCCCGGGCTCCCCCCAGCGATACTCGCCCTCGGCCGCGGTCGGCAGCGCCTGCCGGGGGTCGCTCGCAGGCGCGGCGCTGGCGCGCTGCGGCGCGGCCGGGTCCGGCCGGCGATGCTGCAGCGTCTGCGCCGGCGCGCCCTGGACGAGCAGGAGCACCCAAAGGATAGAAGTGCGGGGCAGCGGCATACTCTCAGCTTAGAGCGGCTGCAAGGGCGCTGTCATGTGGCGCGCGGTTCCTGGATCTGGCCAGATGCTTTGCCGCGCGGGATGCCGCGCTTCGAAGCAATCGCATCCGGCATGCCGCGCGGACGAGGCGAAAGAAAAGCCCCGGCGAGGGTGGCTGGGTGAGCCGCGTTTGCGAGCCGTCTCTAGCGGCCTCCCAGGCTCTTCTTCCGCGCCGCCTCAAACTCGTCTCCCGGCTGCCAGCCGATCGGCCTGGAGGACTCGCTCGCCTCCCAGCCCAGGATGAAGCCGAACTGGGCCATCTTCGCGTTGCCGCGAAAGTCCATCTCCGGCTTGTACTCGTCGGCCGGCTGATGGTAGCGGTGCGCGACATAATCTTTGGCCTGCGCCTCACCCCAGGCCGCGTCATGGCCCGCGAACAGCGTGCCCTGGCCGATCGAGAACGAGGGCACGCCCACGCGCGCGAGCGAGAAATGGTCAGACCGGTAGTAGTGTCCGGCCGAGGGCGTCTGGTCAGGCTGGATGGTCAGGTCAAAGGCCTTGGCAGCGCTCTCGACCTGGGGGTAAAACGTAGTTCGCTCGGCGCCGGCGATCTCAACCGAGGTCGGCACGCCGATCGGATTGAGCATGTCGTAGTTGAGGTCGAGCGCGATCTCGCCGGCCGGCACGGGCGGG
The DNA here is from genome assembly GCA_964658225.1 of Vulcanimicrobiota bacterium. GTDB lineage: Bacteria > Acidobacteriota > Terriglobia > Terriglobales > Acidobacteriaceae > EB88. The sequence goes on from CAZZYH010000006.1 coordinate 5,552, forward strand.
TGCATGCCGAGATACTCGGACCCCAGCAGGCCCTGCTCTTCCGCCGTGACCGCCGCGAAGTAGATAGGGTGCGGCGGCTTGACGGAAGGCTGCGCGAAGGCGCGCGCCAGTTCGAGCAGGATGCCGCAGCCGGTGCCGTTATCGCCGGCACCGTTGTAGATGTTGTCGCCCTTGGCTGCGGGATCGATGCCGAGATGGTCATAGTGCGCAGAGTAGAGCACGGCCGGGCCGGGAGAGGCGCCGGCAACCATGCCAATCACATTGGCCGACTGGTAGGGCCGCACAACACTGGCGATGTGCGCCCGGAAACGCACGGGCAGCTCGAAGGATCGAAAACCGGGCTTGCCGGCCGCGACGATCTCCTCGTCCAGGGCGTGTCCGCTCGCCGCCATCAGCTTGCGCGCAACCTCCAGCTGGATCCAGCTCGCCGCTTGCAGCGTGGCCGACGGGTCGCCCTTCAGGTACGACTTCTCGATGGCCTGCGAGTTCTGCACCACCGACCACGGATAGCTGGCCAGGTCTTCGCGATGGATGATCAGCACGCCCGCCGCGCCATGCCGGGCCGCTTCTTCGTACTTGTACGTCCAGCGGCCGTAGTAGGTCATGGTCTTGCCTTTGAAGAACTTTTCATCCTCCGACGGCGGCTCGTTCACAATGACGAGCAGTACCTTGCCTTTCACATCGACGCCGGCGTAGTCATCCCACTGGTACTCGGGCGCCACGATGCCGTAGCCGACAAAGACGATCGGCGCGTCGATCTCGGCAGACGCCTGTCCGCGCTCATCCTTGGTCACGAAGTCGGAGCCGTAGGTGAGCTTGACCGGCTCTCCCGATCGCGGCACAAACGATGCGTTCGTCCGCACCTCATCGGTGTGGACCGCGTAGAGCGGCACATTCTGGTAAAAGCTCCCGTTGTCGCCTCCGGGCTTCAGTCCGTCGAGCGCAAACTGGGTCGCGATGTACTCCGCAGCGAGCTCGGCGCCGCGCTTGCCCGGGCCGCGGCCTTCGAGCAGGTCGCTGGCCAGAAACTTCACGTGCGCGCGAATCTTCTCTGGATCAATCGACGCAGCGGCCTCGGTGGCTGCCCCGGGCACATCGACTACCCGGGGCACGGGCAGGGCCGCGGTCTGCGCCTGGCAGAGGGCCGGAGCCAGCAAGAAGACAACAGGGAGAAGGAGGCGGAGCCGGGCGAGTCGCATGATGGGGAACGTCCTATCGGGATCAGTGTTCAGACAGGGTATCAGCGCCGGGCGCGAGGTTCGCGCGGCCGACAAGCCGCGTGCCCGGACCGGAGCTAAGACACTCGCCCGCGGGATCGCCGGCTCAGAAGGCAGCCGGGCGTGGCAAGATCGTCGGGGGGCCGTTTTCACGCGCGGCGCCTTTGCTTCAAGAAAGGATCGATCGATGGGGGCAGGTGCTGCGCAAAGAGAGCCATGTTTTTCCGAGGAGTCCATGAAGTTCCTCCGCGGTCTTGCCCGGCATAATGACCGCGAGTGGTTCAACGCGCGCAAGCCGGTCTATGAGAGGGCGCTGAAGGAGCCGATGTTGGCGGTGATTGAGGCAATCAACGAGGGGCTGCGGGGCTTTGCGCCGGAGCATGTGCGGCCTCCGCAGAAGGCCATGATGCGCATCTATCGCGACACGCGCTTTTCGAGGGAGAAGATCCCATACAAGACGCACATGGCGGCCTGGTGGGCGCGGACGGGGCTGGAGAAGACCAGCGGAGGCGGTTTTTATCTGCAGATCTCGCCAAAAGAGGTGCTGGTGGCCGGGGGCTGCTACATGCCTGAGCGGGACCAGCTGCTGGCGATCCGGCGCTACCTGCTCGACCATCACCAGGAATTGCGGCAGCTGCTGGCGGACAGAAAGCTGGCGCGGCTGGCGGCCCCTTTTGAGGGGCTCTCGCTGACGCGTGCGCCGAAGGGCTTTCCCGCGGATCACCCGGCGATCGACCTGATCCTGAGACGGCAGTGGGGCGTTTGCTCCACACTGCCGGGCGACCTGGCGCTGAAGCGCGGGCTGGTCAAGACGATCGTGCAGCGGCTGGAGGCGATGACCCCTCTGGTCGGGTTCCTCAACAGGCCGCTCGTGCCGGTGGCCTTGCAAGCGAGAGCACCTTCTTTCGGGATGTAGATAGGAAGTGGTTCTGCGCTTCGGCCCATCCCTTACCCAAAATCGCTGCCAGCCGGGGCGGCTCGCACCTGTGCTCAATGCAGATCAGCCGGCTGCGACGCTTTCCGGCCAGAGCGCCAGCCGCTTCAACACCTTGCGTGCGAGCCCGGTCAGCCCGGTGTCGGGGAGCCCAGAGAGCGGCACCCATCGGGCCGGCCGGCCGGGGCTCGGCTCGGGCTCGGCGCAGGCGAAGATCTGCACCCGGTAGCGTGTCACCGTGATGGAGTGGGACAGGGTGAGGAGCACGGGACGCGCCCCGGGGGTGGCAAGCTCCGGCAGCTCCCACATGCCGGGCATCAGCGAGGCGTTGGCCGGCCGCTGGACGAGCAGAACCTCGCGCCGGCCGTGCTGCTCCCGCGCGCACAAGGCGTAGGCGATGCTGCGGCTTTGCGTCGCCTGGCGGGGAGTGCTCGGATGCTCGCCGCGCGTAGCGCACCACCGCTGCACGGGGCAGTGGAGGCAGAGCGGCGCACGCGGCAGGCAGACGGTCGCGCCCAGCTCCATGATGGCCTGGTTCGAGTCGCCGGGCCGTTCGGGGGCGAGCAGGGTCTGCGCGACCAGGCGGATCTCGCGCGCCAGCGGTCGCGCGGCAAGCAAGCGCCGGCTGTGGGCTGCGGCGGCAGGCGCGGCGGCGGAGCCACGCCACGGGTCGCGCGCGGACGCCTCGGGCTGCGCCAGCCATAGCCCGGCCAGGCGCATGACAACACGCTCCACGTTGCCATCGACGACCGCCACAGGCTCACCGAAAGCGATGCTCGCAATCGCGGCCGAGGTGTATTCGCCGATGCCGGGCAGGGTGCGCAGAGTGGCAGCGGTGCGGGGAAGCGCGCCGCCATGCTCGGCGAGGACGGCCCTGGCCCCGGCATGCAGAAAGCGTGCCCGCCGATAGTAGCCCAGGCCGCTCCACAGCGCGAGCACCTCGGGTTCTTCTGCAGCGGCGAGCGCGGCCACCGTCGGCAGGCGCGCCATCCAGCGGGCGTAGTGCTCCAGCACCGCAGCCACGCGGGTCTGCTGCAGCATGACCTCCGACACCCAGATCGCATAGGGATCGCGCGTACGCCGCCAGGCTAGGTCGCGCTTATGCCGGTCAAACCAGGCCAGCAGCGCATGGCGCAGGCTGTGCGCCTGTTCCGGGGAAAATGTAGCGGCAGCCATCTCTGCAGTCTAGCTCCTGCCGCGGGGGCCGGGGCGAGCGCGGCATCCTTGCGCGCCGACGCGTGGCGGCTGCACTATCGTAGGCAACAAGGAGTCTTATGAATCCCCACGGAACCAACACCATCCTGATCACCGGAGGCGGCTCGGGCATAGGCCGCGGTCTTGCCGAAGCCTTTCACAAGCTGGGCAACAAGGTCATCATCGCGGGACGGCGCAAGGACGTGCTTGAGAGTGTCGTCGCTCAGAATCCAGGCATCTCCTGCGAGCTGCTCGACATGCAGAACTCGGCCCGGCTGCCCAGCTTTGCGAATGGCTTTACGGCCAAGTACCCGAGGCTGAACGTGCTGATCCATATGGCCGGCATCATGAAACCCGAAGATATGGTCAATGCTCCCGACGCATCGGTGATCGCCCATACCATCGCCACCAACCTGGCCGGCCCGATGCAACTCACGGCAGCGCTGCTGCCACATCTGAAGCGGCAGCCGCAGGCCACCGTGATGACCGTCACCTCCGGACTCGCGTTCCTGCCCATGGCCCTTACGCCGACCTACTGCGCGACCAAGGCTGCCCTCCACTCCTGGTCCGTTTCTCTTCGCTACCAGCTGCGCGACACCCCGGTTGAGGTCCTCGAACTTGCGCCTCCCTACGTGCAGACAGAGCTGATGGGCCAACACCAGGCCAACGATCCGCGCGCGATGCCGCTGCCCGACTTTATCAGCGAGACAATGGACATCCTGACCAACCAGCCGGAGGCGAAAGAGATCCTTGTCAGCAAGGTGCACCCTCTGCGCTTCGCGGGCGATTGCAACAGCGAGAAGTTCTACGCGGCTTTCGAAAAGTTCAACGCGGAGATGGCGGCCAGCTAATCGTTACCCCAAGCCGAGACCCATCCTCTGCGGCAAGGATGGGTTGCTCTCCGGTAGAGCCGCAGCGCGGAACCGGAGGCGAACAGCCACGTTTTCGACCGTGCCGTGATTCCTGTCCCCAGCAAACGTTCACACCCCGCCAACGGTAATTTGACATGTCATTCGGCTGTGATATCTCATTCGTTTTCTTAGCAGATGCTGTTCAAGATGCTTCCTGGATAGCCTGGGCAGAACAAACGCACCAGGCGTAAGCCGGCAAGAAGCAGATGTTTGTCCTTTTGGAGAGCGCGATGAGTCACCGATGGACCCGGTTTCTGGGTTTCGCAATGCTATGTCTGTGCAGCCTGGTAAGCCTGGCACAAACCAGCGGCGGCACGATTGCCGGCACGGTTCTGGACCCCAGCGGCGCTCTTGTGCCGAATGCGACGGTGACCGCAACGGGCTCCGAGACCGGAACCATCTACAACACCGTGACTACCTCGTCGGGGAGTTTTCACTTTCCGCAGATGCAGTTGGGCCGCTACGACCTGACGATCAAAGCGCCCGGTTTCAAGGCGCAACAACTCACCGGCATCCTGGTGACGACGGGCAACGTTTCGCCCGCTGAAGTGCACCTGGCGACAGGGGCGACCAGTGAAACGGTGACGGTGAACGAAGACGCGCCGGTCGTGCAGACCGAAAACTCAGAGGTCTCCAACACCATCTCCAACCGCCAGGTGGTCGACCTGCCGCTCAGCCTCGGTGGACAGAGCGCTATGCGGTCGGTCGAAAGTTTCATCTTCCTTGCGCCGGGAACGGTGGGACCGGGCACAGCCTCGACCACCTCCACGTCCGGAGCGTTTCAGGCGAAGACTGCGGGTGGCCAGAACTTCGGAACCGAAGAGTTGCTGGACGGAATCAATGTTCGCCGCGAGGACAGCGACTCGGCCTTTGATGAACACGCCCCTGGTGTGGAGGCATTGACAGAGCTCAAGGTGACGACGTCCATCGTCCCGGCGACGGAAGGGCGGACGACCGGCGGTGTCGAGAACTTCACCACGAAAAGCGGGACCAACGAGTACCACGGCACGGCCTTCGATATTTTTCAGAATGAAGATCTGAATGCAAATGATTACTTCAACAAGCTGCGGATTGCGCAAAATCCTGGCAACGCAGCAGTGTACGCGGCCAATCAGCGCCCTACGGACAAGAAGAACGATTACGGCGGCTCGGCCGGCGGCCCCATCATCATTCCGCATGTGTATAACGGGCGCAACCGCACCTTCGGCTTCTTTAACTTCGAGCAGTTTCGTCAGAGCGAGAGCGGCGTCGCGGTAAGTACGATCCCTACCGCTGCGGTGCACGGCGGAGACTTCTCGGCCGGGCTGACGACCACGCCCGATGGCACCAACATTGATTGCACAGGCAAGCAGGCGTACCTGGGCGAGATATTTGATCCCGCCACGAGCTCGACCGTTTTCAATCCTGCCTTGAACGCCACTGTGCCCTGCCGGAATCCTTTTCCAGGCAATGTGATCCCGTCGGCTCGCTTCAGCACGGTCGCGCAGAAAGCGCTGGCCTACTATCCCCTGCCGAACACCGGTCCGGCGGGGCAGACGACGAACAACTACTCCTACTCGACGACCTATCCGTTGCTTAACACGGTCTACACCATCCGTATCGATCACAATCTATCGGACCGGTCGAAGATCTTTGTGACCTATACCGATCGCGACAATGACATCACCAACGGGCACCCACCCTATCCGGGCCCGGGAGGCGGCGTTCAGATTCAACACGCGTTCGCCAAGTATCTGCGCGTCGGCAATGACTACAGCGTCTCAGCCACCCAATTCAACCACTTTGTTGCAGGTCTGACCCGGCTCTACCAGCTCAATACCAGCAACTCGATTGGCGTGGAACCGGACTGGGATGCGGCGCTGGGGATATCCGGTCTGAGCGGACCGAACATTCCGCCATTCAGCTTCTCGCAGAACTCTGCCGGTCTGACCTATAACGGCATCGGCTACGCCAATGATGCCATTCAGCCGGTCAACGATCTCGAGCTCGCAGATACCTACACGATTGCCCACGGACGTCACACTGTGAGTTTTGGCCTGGACTGGCGCAAGGATCAATTCACGAATGAGAGCCTGGGGGCGGAATCGGGAAGCTTCGGCTTTTCGCAGTTCGAGACCGCCGTGACCGCCAACGATGCGAAGACCGGCGACTCGTACGCAAGCTTTTTGCTGGGCAACGTCTACAGTGCCGCAGCTCAGGTGCAGAGCAGGGCGCCCCGCATCGGGCAGGCTTACTACGCCGCGTTCGTACAGGATGATTTCAAGATCACGCACAATCTGCTGCTGAATCTTGGGCTGCGGTACGACATCGACCAGCCTCGCAACGAAGCGCATGGCAACTTTTCGAACTTCAGCCCCACGCTCCCCAACCCGGGCGCCGGTGGACTTGCCGGAGCGCTCTACTTTGCCGGCGAGGGGGCCGGCCGCATCGGCGGCTCCGGCATGTTCGCCAACATCTACCGTAAGGACTTCGCGCCGCGGCTTGGATTTGCCTACGCACCGGACTACCTGGGAGGGAAGACTTCGATCCGCGGAGGGTTCGGGATCTACTACGGCCCGCTCGACTATGCGGACTTCGGCGGGGCGAATCAGATCGGCTTTACGGCCAGCCCCAGTTACACATCGCCGGACAATTTCGCGCAGGCCTACTGCAATGGCGCGTTGACCTCGGCCGCGAATCCTTGCACGAATGTAGACGGACTCGACCAGGCGTTTCCGGCGTTTGCCGCTCCGCCAAACCTGGACCCAACGCAGGCAAATGGCCAGGTGCTTGGAGGCCAGCTCAACTCAGAGTACGTGGCACCTTACATGGGCCGGCCTGCGGCTATCTACAACTGGGGCGCCGAGGTACAGCAGCAGGTAACCACTGACCTTATCTTTACCATCGGCTACATTGGGACGACGGGCACGCACCTCCATTCCAACCTGCTGCAGATCAACGATCTCAATCCGAAGTACTTTGGCTACGGAGCAGCGCTCGGCAACAGTTACTCGGCAACGCCGGGGATCGCGGCGCCGTATGCGGGCTTTACGGGAACCCTCGCGCAGGCGCTTCGTCCCTTTCCCCAGTACAAGGATATTTACTCCGACGGCGGGATCGAGAACCTCGGACACTCCAGCTACGACGCACTGACGGTCAAGCTGGAACGCCGATTCCACAACGGGCTGAACCTGCTGGCGGCTTATACCTGGTCGAAGTCCATCACCGACTCTGATTCTGTGCTTCCGGCCTTCTCGGCTTTCAACGGCGGCCCCGGCAGCGTTCAGAATCCTTACAACCTGAAGAGTGAAAAAGCGCTGAGCTTTCAGGATGTCCCGCAAAACCTGGTCGTGAGCTACTTATACGAATTACCGGTAGGCAAGGACAAGCCGCTGCTCAATCACAATCGCGTTGTGAACGCGGTCGTCGGTGGATTGCAAGTAGGTGGGATCGATCGCTACGTGAGTGGCACTCCGACGGCGTTCTCATGCACCCAGACTTCCATTGGCGCTTCGCTCGCGTGCCTGCGGTATAACATCGCGCCCAATTTTGTCGACCACAGTCCGGGCGCGAACAGCGGGGATCCGACCACGCGCCACGTCTTTCTCCCGGCCGCATTTACCGACCCGAGCTCGGCCAGTGCGATCGTGCTCGGAACCTCGCCGCGGGTCAACGGCGGGTATCGAACGCCGGTGTACAAGAATGAAGATTTTTCGATCACCAAGCACCTTGCCAAATTCGGCGCCCTTGGCGATCTGCAACTTCACGTCGATATCTTCAATGCCTTTAACCGGGTGCATTTTGGTCCACCCAATACGAACCCTGCAGACTTGCCCACCCCGGAATCGCCGCAGGGTCATTTTGGTTCCTATACGAGTGATTTCACCACCCCCATCGGCAGTGCGACGGTCCGACAATTTATTCTCCGATATACCTTCTGATCGCGGCCTCACGCGCAGCACCGGAGAGGGCGGGGCCTGATGCGCCGCTCTCTTGATTCAAGTTATATTCCCTCCATGCGACGCTTCCTCCTTCGCCTGATCTGCTTTCTCCCTTTGCTCGGCTCCCACGCGCTGGCGTGGCAGGCGAGTTCTGGTCCCTCCGCCGAAGCATTGGCTTTGTTGCAAAGAGGAACCGAAGCACTGCACGCCGATCAGCCAGAGGAGGCGATCGCGGACTTCCGACAAGCGACGCGCGCGTCTCCGCGCTTTGCCGAAGCTTACCTGAATCTTGGCCTGGTTTTGTCGCAGACGGGAAGGAACGAGGAAGCAGCGCAGACCCTTGAAAAAGCGATTCAGATCAAGCCGTCTCTGCGCGGGGCGCACCTGTTCCTGGCGATCTCCGAATACCGGATCGGGCGGTTTGATGCGGCGGCCGATGCGGCTCGCAAGGAGACTGGCGCGTGGCCCAGCGACGCACAGGCCTGGATGTGGCAGGGCATTGTCGATCTTGCTCTGGGGCGGTTGACGGCGGCCGTTGAGGACCTCGATCACGCGTCGACGCTCGACCCCAAGAACGTTGACATTCTCTATCATCGTGGACACGCGGCGCTTGCGCTCTCGCGCCAGAGCTACGAGGCCATGTTCAAACTCGACCCCCACTCCTGGCATGTCTCGCAGGTGCTCGCGGAGGCCGATGTCGAGTCGGGCAACGACGCGGACGCGATCGAGCAATACAAGGCAGCGATTGCAGCCGCGCCGCCGCAGAGCGGCCTCTACGAGGCGCTCGGCAGCGCCTACTGGCGGACGGGCAAGTATACCGAGGCACAACAGGCTTACGAGCAGGCAGTACAGATCGATCCTGGCGATCTAGTCGCGGTCTATAAGCTGGGCTGCCTGCGCATCGATCGGGGCGACGCGGCAGGCGGCAAGCCGTTGCTCGAGCGCGTCCAGGTTGCGGATCCTTCGCTGACCATGACCACCTACTATCTTGGCCGCGCAGAGATCCAGTTAGGCAACACCGACGCCGCCATTGCCGACCTCAAGCGCACCATCGAAGCGCACCTGGACGAGGACACAACCAAGCAGGCTTACTTTCAACTCGCGCGGGTCTATCGCCGATTGCACGACACGCCCGCCTCCGAGCGCGCGCAGGCCGAGTACTTGCGGCTCGACCAAAGGAGCAAAAATGTGTTGCAGGAGAAGCTGAAACAGAAACAGCTGCGCGGCGATCGGGACACCAGTATCCCCGCACCCACACAGGATGCCGCTCCCACGGAACGCTGAGAGACCCATGCAAGTAAATGCCAGGCAAACAACGATGAGCGTGAGCGCGGTCCATGGCGGCGCGATCCTGGTCGGCCCGCGGGTGAGCGCAGCGTGTTGAAGCACTGCTTCGTCGCGGCTCTTTGCGCAGGCATGCTCGCTGTGGCTTTGGCCGAAGCGCGCGCGCAATCCACCGGTCGCGTCCAGGTCTGGCTCACTACCAGCGGCCGCACATCGCTCTTTCAGGAGCAGCCCAAACAGCTTTCCTTCCAGAAGGCAGCAACTGCAATAACGCAGATCAACATAGATGATTCAGTCCACTTTCAGCAGGTCGACGGCTTCGGATTTGCAATGACCGGAGGCAGCGCCCAGCTGCTGATGCGTATGGCGCCTGAACAGCGCACCGCTCTTCTCAAGGAGATCTTTGGGACCGGCGGTCGAGCCATTGGTGTCTCTTACCTGCGTTTGAGCATCGGCGCGTCGGATATGAACGAGCACGTCTTTACCTACGATGATCTGCCGCCCGGCGCTACCGACCCGCAGCTTGAACACTTCAGCCTCGGGCCCGATCTTGCCGACGTCGTCCCGATCGTCAAGCAGGTCTTGGCGGTGGCGCCGCATATCACGATCCTCGCCAGCCCCTGGACAGCACCCTCGTGGATGAAGAGCAACCAATTGCCCAAGGCCGGGAGCCTCGTGCCGGACTGGTACCAGGCTTACGCGCAATACTTCGTACGCTATGTACAGGCGATGCGTGCGCAGGGCATTGCGATCGGTGCCGTTACCGTGCAGAACGAGCCCCTCAATCCGCACAATACACCCAGCATGGTGATGCCTGCTGCCGAAGAAGCGAAGTTCATTCAAACGGCGCTGGGGCCCGCTTTCCGCAAGGCCGTCATCCCGGCCGCCATTGTTCTCTATGACCACAATTGCGACCGTCCAGAGTACCCGCTCGCCATTCTTGCCGATCCAGACGCGGCCCGGTATGTGAAAGGCTCTGGATTTCACTTATACGGGGGCAAGGTTGAGGCCATGACCGCTGTCCATCTTGCTCATCCAGACAAGAGCATTTACTTCACCGAGCAGATGGTCACCCAGCAGGACAACGCGCTCCCGCTCCGGATTGCAGAGTCGACGAGCCGCGTTGTGATAGGTGCTATGCGGAACTGGAGCCGCAATGTGCTGCTCTGGAATCTCGCGGCCGATTCCAGCGATGGTCCTCACACCGACGATGGTGGCTGCTCGGTCTGCCAGGGCGCAATCACGATCGAGGCGAACGAGATTACACGCAACCTGGCGTTTTACACGATGGCGCATGTATCCCGCTTTGTTCGTCCCGGCTCCGTGCGGATTCAGTCGGCGAGCACGACCAGCGACCTGTTGCCAAACGTCGCCTTTCAAACGCCCGAGCACAGGACCGTGCTCCTCGTCGCCAACCCCTCGAAACAATCGCAGAGCTTTCGCGTTCGATGGCACCAGCGATCTTTTGCGGCCAGCCTGGGCGCGGGAGACGTTGCCACCTACATCTGGTAAAAACCTTCCCGGGGCAAAGTACTGGCGCAGGAAGGACAGCTGTCTGTCGACAGCCTCTCGACACATATCATCCATGCCTGTTCTAGCATCGGGGCAACCGTCATCAAAGGAGATGCTCTTGGAACGGCGTAACTTTCTGAAGCAGGCCGCGGCCGCGGCTGCGGGATGGAACGGGGCGACCGGCCAGGCCATCCACCCGACGCTGCTTGGCGCCGCCGCGCACACTCCTTTGCCAATCGTGAACACGGTCAATGGCATCGGGCGACGCAGGCTCGGGCGGACCGACACGCAGCTCTCGATCCTCGGCATCGGGGGGTATCACCTGGGCTGAAGAGCGTTACCGAGCCGGAGGCCATACACATCATCCGTACGGCGCTCGATGAGGGAATCGACTTCCTCGATAACTGCTGGGACTACAACGAAGGCGTGAGCGAAGAACGAATGGGAAAGGCGCTTGAAGACGGCTACCGCCGGCAAGCCTTTCTGATGACCAAGCTCGATGGCCGCACCGGTGCGGCAGCGCGCGCGCAGCTGGAAACATCGATGCGGCGGCTGAAGGCTGACCATATTGACCTGGTGCAGATACACGAAGTCATCCGCATGACCGCTCGATGTACAACAAAAGCTTGCGATCCTCGAGAAGACGAGGCCCTTCGCTGACGGAGCGAGGTTTGAAGATTACAAGTCGTCGCACATCTACGACGGCACCTTCCACAATCCCCAATGGATGGGCTAAGCCGGTGCGCTTTTGAAATTAGTTTCGCGGCCCACCGAGCGTCCTCTTGAGCGAAAGGCAGGATGACCATGCCAGGAAAGGACGCCCTCGTGAAGACGCTAGTCCAGCAGGTCAGGCTGCTCACGCACGATCATCTCCCAGAGGGGCTGATACTGGAACCAGCCCACGCGCGGATTCCCAACCTGTTTCTGCGCGACGACCGCGCTTTCACGAGAGATGAGGCGCGGCTTGCCGACAGCTTCCGCCATCAACTGTGTCTGGCAACTGCGATCCATCGTGATAAAAAACCAGGCTGCTTCCTCGATCGTCCGGCCGACGGTAAGCAAGCCGTGGTTCTGCAGGATCACCGCTTTGCGAGGTCCGAGGGCCTCGGCGATCCGATCGCCTTCTGACATGTCGTAGACGACCCCGGTGTAGTCATCAAAGAGCGCGTGGTCTTCGTAGAAGGCGCAGGCATCCTGCGTGATGGGGTCGAGCAGCCGCCCCAGCGTTGCCTACGTCCTGCCGTCGAGCGAATGGGCATGCACGGCGCCGATAACGTCAGGACGCGCCATGTGCACGCGCGAGTGGATGGCAAAGGCGGCCTCGTTCACCGGTCGATTGCCCTCGACCACAGCACCGCTCTCGTTGACCAGCAGCAGATCGGAGACGCGGATGTGCGCATAGTGCATGCCGAACGGGTTGACCCAGAAATGGTCCTGCTACTCGGGATCGCGGACGGTGATGTGCCCGGCTACACCTTCGCTGAATCCGAACTTCGCAAACAGCCGGAAGGCCGAAGCCAGCCGCTGCTTGCGGTGCAGGCGCTCTTCTTCCAGGGTCTTGAAGGTGGGCGGGCTGGGTGTCTTCGCGACCCTGACATCGGTGGAGAGAGTGGTGGCCATCGAGAACCTGCCTTCCCGCGGAGGCGCTGCCTGCTTCATTCTAGACGCTTTCGCCGGGCGCCGACTAACCCCGCATGCTCCTCTGGTGAAATAATGGGGCACCGATGATCGCCAGTAAACTCCTTCAGATCGATCCCCGTGACAATGTCCTGGTCGCGCTTGAACCGCTGGCCGCGGGCGAGCCTGTCTTCTTTGCCGGGGCACGCTATGTGCCGCCTGTTGCCATTGCTGCGAAACACAAGCTGGCCATGAGCGACCTTCCGGTCGGGTCCCAGGTAATCATGTATGGCGGCGTGGTAGGGCGCGTCCGCGAAGCGATTGCACGAGGCGGCCTGCTCACCACCCGTAACGTGCAGCACGACGCGACCGACTTTGCACGGCGGGATCTCCAGCTGCATTGGACGCCGCCCGAGGTCAGCCGCTGGCAGGGTCGCACGTTTGCGGGGTACCACCGGGCAGATGGGCAGGTGGGCACCAGGAATTACTGGCTGGTCATCCCGCTGGTGTTTTGCGAGAACCGCAATGTCGAGGCCATGCGCGAAGCGTTTGAAGAAGAACTCGGATACGGCCGCCCCAAAAAATACGGTGAGCTGGTACGGCAGATGGTGGAGCATTACTCCAATTCATCCCAGGTCCCGGTAGCTGCCGCCGCGCCACGCAAGCGCATCTTTGCCAACATCGACGGGATCCGCTTTCTGACCCACGAAGGCGGCTGCGGCGGTACGCGGCAGGATTCCCAGGCACTGTGCGGCCTGCTTGCCGGCTATATTCACCACCCGAATGTAGCCGGCGCGACAGTCTTGAGTCTGGGCTGCCAGCATGCCCAGGGCTCCATCCTGATGGAGGAGCTGCGCAAGCGAGATGCCCACATGACTAAGCCCGTGCTGCTGTTCGATCAGCAGCAGTCGGGCCTTGAGTCGAAGCTGCTCGCCAGCGCCATCGAGGCGACGTTTGCAGGGCTGGTGAAGGCGAACGAAGTCGAGCGCAAGCCCGCGCCGCTGGCGAAGCTGACCGTCGGGCTGAAGTGCGGCGGCTCGGACGGCTTCTCCGGCCTGTCCGCGAACCCTGCTCTGGGCCAGGTCTCGGACACGATTGTCGCCCTCGGCGGCAGCACGATCCTGTCCGAGTTCCCCGAGCTCTGCGGGGTCGAGCAGAACCTGATCGATCGCTGCGCCCGCCCCGAAGATGCCGACCGCTTTATCCAGCTCATGCGCGACTACAACGCGCGCGCCAAGGCAGTCTTTTCCGGATTCGAGATGAACCCCTCGCCCGGCAACATTCAGGACGGATTGATCACCGACGCGATGAAGTCTGCCGGAGCCGCCAGGAAGAGTGGCACGTCCCCTGTCCAAGGGGTGCTCGATTTCCCCGAATACCTGGCCGCGCCCGGACTCAACCTGCTTTGCACCCCGGGAAGCGATGTCGAAGCCGTGACCGCGCAGGTAGGAGCGGGCGCGAACCTTGTCCTGTTCACCACGGGACTCGGCACACCCACTGGCAACCCGATCGCCCCGGTCCTCAAGGTGTCGAGCAACACGCCGCTTGCCGAGCGCATGGCCGACATCATCGATATCGATACCGGCGCGATCATCCGCGGCGAGGAAACGCCTGCGGAGACCGGTGACCGCATTCTCGAGAGGATGCTCGAAGTCGCCAGCGGACAAAGCCCATGCAAGGCGGAAGTGCTGGGGCAAAATGATTTCATTCCCTGGAAGCGTGGCGTGTCTCTCTAGACAGACACGCGCGGCCCAGACCGGCGGAACAACTCTAGATCATGCTGAGAACAAGCCTGCCTCTGCTCCTGGCGCTCGCGGCATTGTCTTGCCGCGCAGAGCCCGCTTTGCTGCCGCGCGATCCTACCATCGTGCAGGCCTTGGCCCCGGGGCCTGCTGGCAACCCTCCGGCCATCGAGCGCCTTGACCCCGCCATCCATGCTCTTGTTCCTCCTGATGCTGCAGTGATTCCGATCGCGGGCGGTTACAAATGGACCGAGGGCCCGGTCTGGCTCCCGAGCAATCGGCTCCACTTCGCCGAGATACCGAGCAACAGCATTCGCATCTGGACCCCAGGCGCGGGCGTCCGCATCTTCCTGCAGCCCAGTGGCTACAAGGGTGCCCCGCCCTATGGCGGCCCGGAGCCCGGCTCCGATGGCATGGCGCTCGACGCGCATCAACGCCTCACCGTCGCCGGGCACGCGCAACGAGACGTATGGCGACTGGAAGGTCCTTCACCGCAGGTCACCCTGCTCGCCGACACCTAACCATGGCAGACGGCCTCAATAGTCCCAACGATCTGGTCTACCGGTCCGAGGGGTCGCTTTACTTCACCGATCCAACCTTCGGCCTCCCCAGTCAAGCCGCAGGCGATCCTGTCCAGGAGTTGCCGTTCCAGGGGTCTATCGCCTACCCGCAGCAGTGCGCCAGAAGCCCGGCTCCCGGCCCGCCCGCTCTCGTCTGCAACTGCGAGCTTGGCACCATTCGATTCGAGGCGCCGGTCGGCAACCTGGCCTGGGGTAACCCTGGTTGGAAGTCGCTCTACATCACCGCAAGTGCAGCCGTGTACAGCATCCGCGTATCCTTGCCTGGCGTGCCGCTGCCCAGCGTGCGGCGCGATCCTTGGTAGGACGAGCCGCGGGAGACTAGGCTCATCTCGGCGAGACCTGGGGGCCTGGCTTGGCAGAAAACGATGCAGAGAGTCCCCCGGGCCGTCTCTCCTCCGGTCACCCTGCGGTTGGAGCGAAAGCACCCGCTGGCGATCCGCTGGATGCACTGGATCAACTTTCCCGTGCTCTTCCTCATGATTCTCAGCAGCCTGCGCATTTACTGGAACGACTCCGACAATGCGCACCTGCATCCGCATCAGGTTTACCGTATCGGCCTTGGCTCTGACACGTGGGTGCGCATCTTTCCTGAGTCTGTCTAGGATACGCTCAGTATCCGCTGGCATGTGAAGCCGGACGACTACTGGACCAAGCTTGGCTACGACTGGCATGCAGGGCTGTAGAGGGTGCATGTAGGCTGGGTGGATGGCGGAGACACACCCGGGCCGCACGGGGCAAACAATCCGAGATCCGGAGATCGATCGCGAGCTGCGCAAGCGCTGGTTCTACGTGCTGCCGCTCATCTTCATCACCTTCAGCCTGGCCTATCTGGATCGTGCGAACTACGGATTGGGCGCGGCCGCGGGCCTTGCCGCGACCCTGCACATCACGGGCTCGCAATCAGCGCTGCTCGGGTCCCTGTTTTTTCTCGGCTACTTCGCCTTCCAGCTCCCGGGCATCGCGTATGCAGGACGCCACAGCAGTACCTGGCTGGTGTTTGCCGCGCTGCTGACCTGGCGAACACTGGCCGCACTCACCGGCGTGGTTCGCCAGTTCTGGCTGTTGGCCATCGACCGCTTGCTGCCTGGCTGCGCCCTACGGATCCTTCTTCGCACTCATCGCCGAGGTGATTCCCAAGACAGTATTAGGCGAGGTGCTTGCTCTGATCAATAGCAGCGGTGCGATGGGCGGCTTTGCAGGCGCGTGGCTGGGCGGCCTGCTGCAGGCGCGCACAGGCAATGCGCGCGCCGGATTCCTGCTGATGTTGGGCGCCTTGATCAGCTCAGGGCTGCTGATGCTGCTCGTTCCCTCGGGACCGCCTGCGCAAGACGCCAACAGGCGGATGTGGCGCCCTCCCGCCTGGCGTGCCGCGTCTGCACTTTGCCGCGTCATGCCCTCCTCGCTGAGGGACGCAAAGCACCTGCTTGCTTGGAACCCGGGCGGCCAGCCTTGCAGCTCTACTTGCCTCTGTCACCCAGTGTCAACTTGAAATTGGCCGCCTGGAACTTGACGTGCAACTGATCGGGTGCAGCTGTAGTCCACCAGCCCGTGGTGCTGTTTGGAGCATCGTCTGCCTGCAACCGAGCCAGCGGCGTATTCTCCAGTTGCACCGAGTCCACCGTCGAACGCAACTGGACAACCACCTCATAACTGTAAGTACTGTTGGCTGCGCCCTCGATGACCAACGCGTCGCCTTTTCGATAGAAGTGGGCGCTCGTTCCACCTGGAAGGGTGAAGCCCGCATCTGTCCGTACCTCCCGGCCGGCTGCCGGATAGACCTTCCATACCAAGGTCGACTCGAGCAGTTTCGGGTCACTCCAGGAAAGCGAGCCGGTCTCACGCTCCGGCTTGAAAGGGAGAACGGAGCCGGCGCGCACCAGCAAAGGAATCTGATCGATAGGAGCAGCGATCGTCTTGTCAACCCCGCCGGTGTAGTGCTCCCCGGTCCAGTAGTTGACCCACTCGCCTTTGGGGAGATAGAGCTTTCGCGTGAGCGCACCCTGCTCGGTGACCGGGGCCACCAACAAAGAGGGGCCAAGCAGATACTGATACTCCGCCGTCGCGCTGCGCGGATCGCCCGGGAACTCGAGAACCGTATGCCGCAGGATGGGAATACCTGTGCGATGCGCCTGGTCTGCGTAGGTCGCGAAGTAGGGTAAGAGCGAGCTATGCAGGATCGCGTATTTCTTCCACAGCTCTGTTGTTGAGCTGTCGTACCAGAGATCGACGGAGTTGCGCGGGCGTGCCCATGGATGGTCGCGCATGACCGGCGTCAATGCGCCGAACTCGGTCCAGCGCATCCATAATTCCTTCGACTCGCCATCGCTCAAAATATCCGGTCCCCAGGTAGAGTATCCGGACATGCCCGCCGTGATTCCCGCAGTGACAACCGATGGCAGCCCGTAGTCGCGCGACCAATTATGCGACTGGTCCGCACCCCAAAGCACCGTGCTGAACTGCTGCGACCCGGCCGAGCCCGAGCGCGAAAACGGAGCCAGTCCAGGGTTCAGACCGTTCACGATGCGCGCCGTGATCTTGTGATACAGCAACGGATACAATTCCGAAAGGGTTGTGCCATCCCCGGCGGCAAATCGGTCCTGATCGCCTACCCATTCGCCGAAATCTTCCATCCAGCCGTCGAACCCCTGGTCGCGCACCGCGCTGGTCATCATCTGCTGCCACCAGTTGACAGCAGCAGGGTTGGTGAAATCGATATTGCCGGTCCTTACCGGCTCGAAAGCGGGCCCGCTGGGCAGGCCGTCCGGCCCTGTCTGCAAGAGCTTTTCAGCAACGCCTTTGGCATAAGCCGGACTGGGCGTTGCATAGGGGATCATCTGTTCGCGCACATAGGGATGGACATAGGTCAGGACTTTCAGTCCTTGCGCGTGCAGGATATCGTTCAACTCTCGAGGACTGCCATAGTAGGTCGAGAACCAGAACGGCCAGCCCAGATTGTTCGTCTCGTCCAGCTCGTCATAGATCCACAGAGCGCTTGTCGGTATCTCTTGCGAACGCAGCTTCTTCGCAACATCAAGGACTGCGTCCTTGCCTTGAAGAGCGGTCACCCAGGGCCCGAAAGCCCAGAGTGGCGGCATCGGCGGCCGCCCGGTAAGAGCGGAATACATCGTCAGCACAGACTCCGGATCCCGGCCCGAAAACAAATAGAAGGTTGCCGGACCATGCGCTACCCTCACGTCAAAGGAAGACCCTGCTGCATCGACTTTGAATTGCGTGTCAAAAGCTGTATCAGCGTAAAGTCCGAGGCCACCGGCTCCATAGATCAGCGGCACCGCAACATAGGTCCACCGGTGGCCAGGCTCACCAAACTTGTCTGCCGGGCGGACATCAAGATCCGTCGCTGACAAACCTGCCTGCCAGAAGCGCTCGCCTAGCCCGAACAGCGGGGATCCTCCCCGGACCTGAAGCTGGACCGGATCGGACGATCTGGCCGGCGCGCCGCATGTGAGTCGCGCCCGCCCTTCGTTCATGATCTCCAGGGTCAGTGGTGTGCACGCCGCACCCGCCACCGTGGGCAATATCCATCGATTGGCCTCGCGTATTACCCGTGCTTGCGCCCTTTCCGGAGCCTGGGCCGGCGCGCTTGCACCTGCGCAAGATAGATGCCACTCCGCGCGGGTGACACGATCCAGTATGTCGAGCTTTTCAGTCTGCTTGTTCCATGCAAATTCGACCCATGCTGTCCTGAGTCGCAGCGTCCGCTGGTCTTCATACACGCTCACCCGCAGGTGCGCGTCGGCCATCGGGTGCTCACCGGTCGCGATATAGGCAGGCGATGGTGCAGGCGCATGCAACTCCTCGATCATCTTCCGATATTCCGTCGAAACCGAATACGGACTGCCCTGCGCGTCACCCGGCGGGATTGCACGCAGGGAGGGAACCTGCGCCAAGGAAGGCGTGGCTCCGGCTAGGACACAGCCCATCAGCATGAAGCCTGCGACAACTCCGCCCATCAGGCTCGCAGAGAGAGTCCACCGATCCGCCACTCGCATCGCTCCTTTAGCCTTTTCTCCGCTTTCACCGCGGTCAAAAGACAGGCATCCATGAATATAAACCCGCCCCTGGATCGAAGAGACCCCGGTGCATCTGCTGGCCTTTTTCTAGCTCATGGATGGATTGCAGCTTCCTGTACGCGGCTGCATTTCTATGCATCGGGCTGTATTTTCATTCCTATTGACGAGGCTCCGGCAGCAGGCCACACTCAACCGAGGAGTGCCTGGATGTCTGCTGCGGTGATGCCCGCTTGCAAGCCCTTGTTTGAGAGGCCCACTTTCCTGATGTGCGCGCCTGACTTTTATGACGTTCGCTACGTGATCAATCCGTGGATGGAAGGCAATGTCAGCCGTTCGTCGCGCGAACTCGCGGTCAGGCAGTGGACCGGCCTGCACACCGCGCTCGCGCAGTTTGCCGATGTACTGCTGGTGCCGCCCGCGCCCGGCTCGCCCGACATGGTCTTTGCTGCCAACGCCGGACTGGTGCGCGAGGGGCACGTGGTCCTCTCGAGTTTTCTCCACGCTGAGCGCCAGGCCGAGGAAGAGCATTTTCGCGCCTGGTTCGCGGCCGCCGGCTACCAGGTGCATCGGCTGCCGCGTGACACCCCGTTCGAAGGCGAGGGCGATGCGTTGTTCACCGCGGATGGCGCCCTCTTGTGGGCGGGCTTTGGCTGGCGCACGTCGGAGGCCAGTTTTGCATCCATTCGCAGGCTATGGGGCGCCAAGGTGATCCCCCTCCGACTGGTCGATCCGCGCTTTTATCACGTCGATACCTGCTTCTGCCCCCTGTCAAACGGGGACGCGATGTACTTTCCGTCGGCGTTCGACGCCGATTCCCTATCGCTGATCGAGCAGTCGTATCCAGCCGCAAAACGGATCCCGGTCGCGGAAGGCGATGCGCTGCGCTTCGCCTGCAATGCAGTCAACGTGGGCGCGACGATCCTTCTAAACGAGATCAGCGCAGAATTGCGCCGGGAGCTCGAGACGCGCGGTTTTCAGGTCGTCGAGACGCCGCTTTCCGAGTTCCTCAAGGCAGGCGGGGCGGCCAAGTGCCTGGTGCTGCGGTTGAGCGATCTGCCTGGAACCCATGCGCTGGCGCCCGCTGCCAGAGAGCGCGGCCTGCATCTCTCCGAAGTAAGTTAAGTGGCAGGCAAGGCAACGGTCGGCGTGGCGGCGCGACTTAGAAGTGAGCCTGGTGAGAAGATCTTTGCGACTCGGCCCTGGTGCCGGGAGTTTCGAGATATTCTGGGGTCCGAGGGAGGAGGGTCAATGACCGTCATGGATCGCGCTTTACTGAAGGTCAGGATCTTGATGCAAGGGCGCCTGGCTTGCCTTGACCTTGCCCGGTCCATGGTCAGCGACAAGGCCGGCCTCGAAATCGGAGGACCCAGTGCGGTGTTCCGCGATTCCGGCGGCCCGCTTCCGATTTACAGGCACGTGGGCTCACTCGATAACTGCGACATTTCCTCGCAAACAACATGGGCCAGCCACTCGGATGCGTACACGTTCTGCCCCGGCAAGACGCCGGGGAAGAACATTTTTTGCGACGGCTCGGACTTGGCAGTTGTAGCCGACAACAGCTACGATTTCGTACTGTCGTCTCATAACCTCGAGCATTTTGCCAACCCCATCAGGGCGCTAAAAGAATGGCAGCGAGTCACTCGCCCCGATGGAAGCCTCATCCTTGTTTTGCCAAATCACGTGCATACCTTCGATCACATGCGTAAGCCGACAGCGGTCGAGCACATGGTCGCCGACTTTGAGCTCGACACACAGGAAGATGATCTTACGCACCTCCCCGAGATCATGCAGTGCCACGATTTGGGGATGGATCGGCCGGCCGGCTCCCGGGAAGAATTTTACCGGCGATCCTTGAACAACTTCTCGAATCGCTGCCTTCATCATCATGTCTTTGACGAAAGCAATCGTGCTGCGTTACTTCGCCGCGTCGGCCTGACGGTGTTGGCGGTTGAGACCGCACTTGCCTTCCATATTTTCCTGCTTGCGCAGCCCGAAGCCTTCATAGAAAGACGGAAAGACAAAGCAGGCGGCATTCTCATAGAGCGTGCGCAGCTCGGATTCATTCACATACCCTAGATCGTGCACCCCGTCCAGGGCGTTCCGCTTTCCAAAGACCTTTACATCTTTATGGCCGGCGATGGCGACCTGCAGCCCCGAACCGGCCAGATAGGGAAGGGCGCGCATCAGACCGGCCAGATTCTTGTTGGCATTGCTGGAGCCTACTGCAAAGACGTAGCCCCGCGGGCGAAGCTTGTTTGTGGTAAGTACGGCGGGTTCCGGAGTCGGTAGCAGCGCATGTTCGGAACCAAGGTACGTTACAGAGATCTTTTGAGGTCTGGCTCCGTACCACTTTACTAATTCAGCTTGGGAAAAGCAGGAGACTGTAAAGACATGCAGCGCAGAACGGCAGAGAACCCAATAAAGAACCTGGTACCAGGTGCTGAATCCGAAGGAATACCCTTGAGGCGCAGCAATGACCGCTGCGTCGTGGATCGTGATGATGTTTCTGCGGTGAAGGACGGGCGCGCCCCCCGAAGGAGTAAACAGCAGACCACCTCGGGCATAAAAAGGCAGTTCCACCTGCTCCCATAGATGGCCTGCGAACCTGCCGACGGGCACGACGGCAAGGTGGCGGTAGAGAGGCAGATCGCGAGTAGCGGCTGGCACCAGAACCGTGACCCGCGGGCGGTCCGCTCCCATCTTCTCCAGTAGTACATCGAAGTGTTTGAGCAGCTGCAGCGAGTATCGTTGGGCGCCTGTCACGGGCTGCGACAGAAAACGACCGTTAATAAATATACGGCGCAAGATGCTTGACTCTCCTGGCCCAGTGTAGCTGCAAACCGGCTGGCCCGGCCGGCGCCAAGGGCCCGCGCGGCGATCCGGCCTACCGCCCGGGCGAGCCGGTCCGGCACCAGCGCCTGAGCCGCCCGGAGCGCTCGGTCAGCTACCGTACCGTTACCATCTTGACGGAATCGAAGAAACCCGACCCGACGGTGTGACAAGCCTGCTCAGCGCCTACTATGCTAGAGTCCTATGCCCGAGATTCCGCAGACTCCCCGGGTCGATACTGGTGTCCGGGGCTTGAATGATATTCTCTCGGGCGGGCTCCCTGCCGGCCAGATGTATCTACTCGAAGGCACCCCTGGCACCGGCAAGACCACCCTTGCTTTGCAATTTATTCGCACAGCCATCTTGGCCGGGGAGAAGGCGCTTTACATTACCTTGTCCGAGTCCCAGCGGGAGCTCGAGGCTTCGGCCCGCTCGCATGGCTGGCTGGACGAAGAACTGACCATCGCCGAGTTCATCCCCGAGGAGGCCAGTCTCAGTCCGGAGCAGCAGTACACCGTCTTTCATCCGAGCGAGGTGGAACTCGCCTCCACGGTGCAGAAGCTGACAGACCTGATCGAGGCCCAGAAGCCGGTAAGGGTGGTCATCGATTCCTTGTCCGAGCTTCGTCTCCTGGCGGCAGACACCATGCGCTATCGCCGTCAACTGCTTGCCTTGAAGCAGTTCTTTGCGGGCCGTGACACCACGGTGCTGCTTCTCGATGACCGCTCTGCCGAGCACAGCGACATGCAGTTGCAGAGCATCGCCCACGGAGTCATTCGCCTGGCCAAGGTGCAGCGAAGCTACGGCGTCACGCGAAGGCAAGTGGAGATCGTCAAGGTGCGGGGGAGCGCTTTTCGTGAAGGCTTTCACGACTACACCATCGAAACGGGCGGTCTGCAGATTTATCCCCGGCTGGTGGCCAACGAGCATGACAGCAACTTTCTGGATGAGCGGGTAAAGAGCGGGATCGAGGCGCTGGACAACATGTTCGGCGGCGGCATCAATCGCGGCTCCTCGACGCTTCTCATCGGTCCGACGGGCGTCGGCAAATCGACCATTGCCATGCAGTACGCCTATGCAGCGGCCCGGCGCGGGGACCGCGCGATCGTATACGCCTTTGACGAGGTGCTGCGGACTGCCCAGGATCGAGCCGAGGCTTTTGGCCTGGCCGTCCGCGAAGAGATCGCCCGGGGGACCCTGGCCATGTCCCAGATAGATCCTGCCGAACTCTCCCCGGGAGAGTTTATCTGGCAAATCCGCAAGGATGTGGAGGACAGGGACACCCGTCTGGTCGTCATCGATAGCCTCAATGGCCTGCTCAACGCGATGCCCGGCGAGCGGGATATGAACCTGCAACTGCACGAGCTGATCAGTTTTCTCAACCAGAAAGGTGTCGTTACTTTCATCATCCTGACCCAGCATGGATTAGTAGGCAATATGAGCGCCGAGATTGACGTGAGCTACCTTGCGGACACCGTCGTGCTGCTTCGCTACTTCGAGGCCGAAGGCGAGATCCGTCAGGTGATCTCGGTGCTCAAGCAGAGGCTCGGCCGTCATGAGCGCACCCTCAGGGAGTTCAAGCTCGGCGAGGGCGTGATCGATGTGGGCGAGCCGTTGAGTGATTTTCGAGGGGTTCTCAGCGGCATTCCTGACTCCCTGAAGGCCACCGTTCGCTCTCTGGACGAGCCTGAGTCTTGAGTGTGGTCGTCCGCGTCATTGCGCCTACCGGTCGCGATGCTGAGCTGATCAGAGAGGTGCTTGAGCAGAATGGCATACCAGCCGAGCTGAGCAGCTTCGCGCATCTGCCTCTGGCCGACGCCGACGATGACTCGCTCGGGCCGCTGCTCATCGCGGAAGAAGCCCTCCAGCCCGCCTCCATCCGGCAGCTGAGCACCTTCCTCCAGGCCCAACCCTCCTGGTCCGATCTGCCCATTCTGATCCTTACCGGAAGCGGTCGTGAGACGCTGCGCAGCTCCCGCGCCAGAGATGAGCGGCTGCCGCTCGGCTCGCCCGTGCTGCTCGAGCGGCCGATCCGCACAGCGACCCTGGTGAGCAGCGTACAGGCCGCGCTCCGCGCTCGCACCCGTCAGTACGAGATTCGGAACGTTGTCGCCGAGCTCAAACATGAGCGCGAGATCCTGGAGGCGATGCTCGACAATCTACCCGTCGGGGTCGTCCTGTCCAAAGAGAACGGGCAGATCGTTCGCGGGAACCGGCGCCTGGAGGAAATCCTTCGCCATCCCCTCATCCCCAGCCCCGATACGGAGAAGCACGAAGAGTGGATCGCCTTTCATCCCGATGGCAGGCGCGTCAAAGGGCCCGAGTTCCCCCTGCCACGCGCCATCAAGGCCGGCCATGCCCTGCCGAGCGAGGATTACCTCTACCAAAGAGGCGATGGCACCCAGGCCTGGATCAGCCTGGCCGCCGCACCCATCATCAACGATCTCGGCGTGGTGACCGGCGGGGTTGTCGCGATCAGTGATATCGATCAACAAAAGCGGTCAGAGTCCGCTCTGATCCAGAACGAAAAACTTGCCGCCGTGGGCAGACTCGCCGCATCGATCTCGCACGAGATCAACAATCCCCTGGAGTCGGTCACCAACCTGATTTATCTGGCTCGGCACAGCGCGGGCCTTACGGCCGAGGCGAGTAGCCTGCTCGACACGGCGGATCGAGAGCTCTCCCGCGTCTCCCAGGTTGTGAGCCATACCTTGCGTTTCCACCGCCAGGCAACCAGGCCCACCGCTGTGACCGGGCAGGAACTCCTCGAACCGGTGCTCGGGCTCTATGCAGGCAGGCTTTTGAATCTCAACATTCATCTCGATGTCCGGCATCGCAGCCAAAAGCCCGTGACCTGCCTCGAGGGCGAGGTCCGCCAGGTCCTGAACAACCTTGTCGGGAATGCGATCGATTCCATGAAGAACGGCGGCATCTTGTCGGTTCGGACCAGGGACGCAAGGTCCTGGAAGAGCGGCCTGCCCGGTATCCGCATCTTGATCGGCGATACCGGCCACGGGATGCCGCGCGCAGTCGTTGAGCAGATCTTCGACGCCTTTTACACGACCAAGGGGATCAATGGGACCGGCCTCGGGCTTTGGATCTCGCAAGGCATCGTCGCAAAGCACAATGGAGCCTTGCGCGTGCGGTCGAGCACGCAGCCGGGGCGCTCCGGCACGGTGTTCACCCTCTTTTTACCTTCGGACAGGGCGGATCCGCCGGCAGCCTAGACCAAACGCGCGTGGCATCCCACCCCGCATCTTTAGCCCTTGCGTACTGTCCTGATGTGCAACTCGCGCAGTTGCTGCTCGGACACAGGCGTGGGCGCATCGACCATCAGGTCAATCGCCTTCGCCGTCTTCGGGAACGCGATGACCTCGCGCATGCTGGCCGCACCGGCGAGAATCATGATGATGCGATCCAGACCGAGCGCAATGCCTCCGTGCGGCGGAGTGCCGTACTGCAGCGCCTCCAGGAAGAAACCGAAGCGTTCTCGAGCCTGCTCCTCGGACATGCCGAGGGCCTGAAAGATCTGCTGCTGGACGTCCTGGCGATGGATCCGGATCGAGCCCGAGCCGAGTTCGAGTCCGTTTGCGGCAAGATCGTAGCAGCGCGCGCGCACCGAGGCCGGGTCGGTCAGCAGCCTGTCCATGTCCTCCTCGTGCGGAGAGGTGAAGGGGTGATGGGCGGGCAGCCAGCGGCCTGAGTCCTCGTCGTGCTCGAACATGGGGAAGTCGGTGACCCAAATCGGACGAAAGGCGGTAGAGCCATCTACGCCGGCGACGTGAAAGGCGCCCGTGTCCGGATCCCGGCGTCCGGGCGAAGCAACCGCAGCTTCCGTCCCCTCAAAGGCTCGGTGTCGGTCGGCATACTTGCGGGCCAGGTCTACGCGAAAGTTGCCTGCGGCGGAGTAGACCTGGATCTCGCGCTCGGAGAGCCGGCCTTCCGACCTGGTCGCGGATCCCCGAGCCGGAGCATTGGCATCCCCGGCGACGAGGATCAGCAGGTCGTCCGCATCGGCCTCGGCGAGCTGGCGGATCCTGGCTACTGCGCCTCGAAAGCCTTTCTCGAGCCGCTTCAGATCGTCGATGTACTTCACTGCACCCCTGCGCGTGTCAAAGAGCGGCTTGTTCTCATCGCGCTCCTTGCGCGAGAGCTCGCCGACACGCGGGATCCGCAGCGCCACTACCGGCAACTCCGCCGCAATCGCCAGGGCTGCCAAGTCATCCGAAGAGAAGGCCTCACGCACATCCGTCAGCCCGGGCAGCCGCAGGTCCGGCTTGTCGATGCCGAACCGCCGCATCGACTCGTCGTAGGTGATCTGCGGAAACGGCGTAGGCAGGGCAATGCCGACCGCTGCGAAGGCTGCCGAGAGAAAACCCTCGACCACGCGGAAGATGGTCTCCTGCTGCGGAAAGGTCATCTCGAGATCGATCTGGGTAAACTCCGGCTGGCGGTCGGCGCGGAGGTCTTCATCGCGAAAGCAGCGCGCGATCTGAAAATACTTGTCCAGGCCCGCAATCATCAGGATCTGCTTGAACAACTGCGGAGACTGCGGCAGCGCGTAGAACTCGCCCGGATGCACGCGGCTGGGGACCAGGTAATCCCGCGCGCCCTCGGGAGTGGAGCGCGTCATGAAGGGCGTCTCGACCTCGTAGAATCCCTCGTCGGATAGATACTGACGGACCGCGAGCGCGACCCTGTGCCGCACCTCGAAGTTCCGCTGCATCTCGTGGCGACGCAGGTCGATGTAGCGATACTTGAGCCGGACTTCCTCATTGGCGATCGCATCTTCGGCAGGCGAAAAGGGCGCCAGCTTGGCATCGTTCAATACCCGCAACTCTGAGGCGACGATCTCGATCTCGCCGGTGACCATCTTCGGGTTGACCAGCCCGGCGCCGCGCTCGCGCACGGTGCCGATCGCCGCGACCACATACTCGGGGCGCACGTGCTCCGCCTTGGCATGGCCCTCCGGGCACTGGTCCTTGTCGAGCACGATCTGGGTGACGCCGTAGCGATCGCGCAGGTCGAGAAAGATGAGATCTCCATGATCCCGCCGGCGATTCACCCAGCCCAGCAGGGTGACTTGCCTGCCCGCGTTTTCCTTCCGCAGCGCACCGCAGGTGTCGGTGCGCGTCAGTGTTCCCAAGTAGTCGAGCAATGTCCTCGTCCTTCAGTCGCCCAGGCGCCTTGGCTCCAGTGTACTGAATGGAACCGGCTCCGATCTTTCCTCTGCGCGCGGCCAGCGTGCGCTGGACGGACCGGGGCACGATCGATCAATCCCGCGCCCATCCTGCAGCCAACGGAAGCGAGCAAGCGGAAGGCAGGCCGGCGCCAAGCCCGGGGAGCGAGCCGCCGTCCATGTCAACGGGTACCAGCGACCCAAGAGTTGTGCCGCGCGCCGCCGTCCGACCCGAGTGCAGAGAGAAGGACCTCGGCCTTCGCCGACGCCCCTCCCGGCTCATACCGGGATGCTTGCACAGATGATTCCGCCGCGGGGCCAGTCCGATGCTTGATCCCTTGCGCCGACGATCAGGCAGGGTTTGCAAACAGCCCGACCAGCTCCCCCCGCCTCACCTTGCCCTGCTCGCCACTCGCAAAGTCCTTCACCGTCAACATACCTGAGGCCAACTCATCTTCCCCAAGGATGACGATCTTCCGCGCCAGCTTGTCCCCCAGCTCGAAGGACTTTTTGAGTCGAAATGACCCATCCCCGAGCTCGACCCGCAACCCGGCCCGGCGCAGCCCCCGCGCAAGCTCCAGCCCCGGCGCATTCATGCCCTCGCCGATGGGCGCGACGAACACATCGGCCTTCGACAAAGCAGCAGCCTCACCAGCCTGCGCTTGCAGCGTAAGGATCAGCCGGTCGGCGCCGATCGCAAACCCGATGCCCGGCGCGCGCGGGCCGCCCAGCATCTCCGAGAGCCCGTCATAGCGCCCGCCACCCAGCAGCGCATTCTGCGTCCCCAGGCCCACGGCATGCGTAAATTCAAACGTCGTTCGCGTGTAGTAATCAATGCCACGCACCAGCCGGGGATTGACCGTGTACTCGACCCCGCACGTATCGAGCGCCCTCTGCACAGCGGCAAAGTGCGCCTTTGAATCTTCATCCAAAAAGTCGGCGATCTTCGGCAGCGCATCGATCGCCGCCTGGTCCTCCTGCACCTTGCAGTCCAGCACCCGCAGCGGATTGGTCTGCGCCCGCTGCCGGCAGTCCCCGCAGAGCGTCGGCCCCACGCTCTCCAGAGCCGCACGCAGCGCCGCAAGATAGCTCGGCCTGTCCGCCGCCGACCCGACCGAGTTGATCGCCAGCGTATATCCGGCAATGCCCAGCTCATCGAGCAACGAGGCCAGCATCTCGATGACTTCCGCGTCCCGCAGGGGCGACTCGGACCCGGCAGATACCGGCCCGATCACCTCTGCGCCGATCTGGAAAAACTGGCGGTAGCGGCCCCTCTGTGGCCGCTCCCGGCGAAACTGCGGCCCCACGTAATAGAGCTTCTGCAACAGCCCGGTTTCACCCAGCCGGTGCTCGATATACGCTCGGACCACGCCGGCCGTATTCTCAGGCCGCAGCGTGAGCGACTGGGCTCGTTCGCTCGCCGCGCGCGCCCGGTCCTCCCAGGTGTACATCTCCTTGGCGACGATATCGGTTTGTTCGCCCACGCCCCGCGCAAACAGCTGCGTGTCCTCGAAGATGGGGGTGCGGATCTCGCCGAAGTTGTAGCGCGCAAAGACGCGCCGTGCCGTCGCTTCCACGTGGTTCCAGAGCTCGGTTTCCGGCGGCAGCAGGTCGCGCGTACCGCGTACAGCTTTCAATATCTGCATGATGGGATGAATCTTGAGGATATCAGCCTATGCAGTCGTCGCCCGGGAGAGCTAGACTGACAGCGCTTGAAGGCGGGTGTCGGGTGCGGCTGAAGAAAACGTATTCTTTAGCCTTTCTCCACCCCGGAAGAACTTTCGATCCCACTCTAAAGGAGCCCCTCCCATGGCTTGCCTCCACCCCCCGGCTGTTCAGCCGCTTGCCCTGCCCGCCAAGTTCCCCGAAACGTTGCCACCGCGGCTCCTACCCGCTGTCGCCAGCAACGCCACCCTGCTGTTCCTGAGCCTCGCTGCCCTGCTGCTGCTCACCGCACCGCCGCTGCGCGCCCAGTTCACCGTCGACACCGCTCATAGCCTGCGACTTGTCAACGCCAACAGTCATCTTCCCCTCAACATCGCCAATGGCTCGCTCGCCGCCGGGACCGCGGCCATCCAGGGCGGTCCGGGAGAGGCTACCCACTGGCATTTCGTCCCCCAGGGCAATAGCCAGTACCTGATCGTCAGCCTCGAGACGCGCGCAGTGCTGGGCATCTCGAGCGCCTCGCTGGCCGACCAGACCCCTGCCGTGCAGTGGTCCGATAACAGCACCCCGGACCACCTGTGGACGATCGAAGACGCCGGCAACGGCTCGATCCAGATCCGCAACGTGAACAGCGGACTGCTGCTGGGCGTCACTGGTCAGTCGCTCGAGCCGGGGGCAGCGGTGATCCAGGAGGCCTCCGGCGGCATCGACACCCTGTGGACCGTGCGCGCCGGCAAGCCAGCTTATCCCCCACCGCTGGCCGCAGAAGTGGCCTACAGCGCCGGCGACTCTGCTACCATCCATGACCCCTCGATGATCCGCACCGAAGCCGGCAAGTACTACCTCTACAGCACCCACTCCGGCATCCGCATGCACGAGTCGGGCGACATGCGCACCTTTGCCGACGTGGGCACCGCATTCCCGACCGTCCCGGCATGGACCAGCGCCTACACCAATGGCTCGCCCGACCTCTGGGCTCCGGACGTCTCCTACCGCGACGGAAAGTACTGGATGTACTACGCCGCATCGAGCTTCGGCTCGAACAACTCCGCGATTGGCGTCGCGACCAGCCCGAGCGGCGCACCGGGCAGCTGGAACGACTCCGGGACCCCGGTCATCACGCTCTCCGACTGCGTCTATGCCAACCCGATCGACCCGGGCCTGGTGGTCGACGATGCCGGCAATCCCTGGCTCACCTTCGGGTCTTTCTACGGCGATATCTACATGTTTCCGCTCGACCGCACGACCGGCCACCTGGCGCCCAACAACGGCTGCAGCTTTCTCTCCCGCCGCTATGACACCCAGGAGGAAGGGTCCTATGTCTTCCACCGCGGCAAATACTACTACCTGTTCGTCTCTTTCGGGGTCTGCTGCCAGGGAGTCAACAGCACGTACCACATCGCGGTCGGACGCGCGACCAGCGTGACCGGTCCTTACCTGGACGAGGCCGGTCTGCCCATGACAAACGGGGGTGGAACGATCCTGCTTTCCACCCACAGCAATATCGTCGGGCCCGGAGGGGAAACGGTCCTGGCGCTGCCCCGGGGTGACCTGCTGGTGTACCACTACTACGACGGCAACAACGGCGGCACTTCGACGCTCGGCATGAACTGGCTGGGATGGCGAGACGGCTGGCCGATCTTGCGGGAGGATGCGCCGGAGTAAGCCGCTTCCGCATCAGAATAAAGCGAATCAGGCGAGAGCCGGGCGATGGCCGCGCTGGTATCTTCGATCAAGACAGCGCGGCATCGCCAGCGCACTGCCGCGAGGCCGGCGCGCGCACCGTCGTCCGCCACTACAAGGAGCCAACCGCAGATGAGTTACTACCCGCCAGCTGTCCCTGTTGCCGCGCCGCAGAAGAGCATGATCCTTTCGCTGCTCCTTACCTTCTTCTTCGGACCCTTCGGAATGTTCTACTCGACCATTCCGGGTGCGCTGGTGATGCTGGTCGCCTATATCGGCATCGGCATCGTTACGCTTGGCTGGGGCCTGGCCGTGCTGCATCCGATCGCGATGATCTGGGGCGCCTGGGCGGTCCACACGTACAACGGTGGGCGCTGATCTTCGCAGCAGGCGCGCGCGGAGTGGCTCGCTTTGAAGCAGGCGCACCCCTCAGCTGAAAGCAGCGCCGGGAACCCTCGCTCCAGGCCGCGCTGCCGGCCCCGATCAGCCACCGAATTCGTCGAGGTACATCCGGGTATAGTCCAGGTAATTGCGCGCGTACTGGAGGATGAGCTCCCGATCCGCATCGCCCAACGAGCGCTTCACCCTTCCAGGCACGCCGGCCACCAGCGACCGGGGCGGTATGACCGTGTGCTCCGGGATGACGGCCCCGGCCGCAACAATTGAACCTTCACCGACCCGCGCGTCGTTCAAAACGCGGGCTCCAATCCCGACCAGGCAGGCGTCTTCAATCACGCATCCATGCACGGTCGCGTTGTGGCCGATCGTCACCAGCTCGCCGACTGTGACGGAGTAGAGGCCACGCTGCCCATGCAGGACCGCGCAATCCTGCACATTCGAGCCACGTCCAACGCGGATCGAGTGGACGTCACCACGCAGCACGGCGTGCATCCACACGCTTGCCTGCTCGCCGAGCACAACGTCGCCCAGGACCTGGGCGGAGAGATCGACGTAGCAGCTGGCTGGGATCAGGGGCGTGTGCCCCTGGTAGGTCCGGATCATGGCGGCGGCTCCTGCTTGTAGCAGTCTCGATGGAGCAGTCTCGAGGCACGAAAAAGGGCGCACTTGGAGGTGCACCCTTTCTCGACGGCATGGACCCGGGATCTAGGCTGTGGTCGTATCGCGCAGCGCCTTGACCTTGTCATGGCTCTGGTTGACGTGCTCGGCTTGCTGCGCAATCAGGGCGCGAAGCGTATCCGAGACGGAGGTGTCTTCGAGCGCTTCCTTATAGGCCTTCTTGGCAACGTCCTCGCCCTGCTCGGCAGTTTCGAGCAGGCTATGGTCGCTTGCGCCAAGGTGCGCCTTGAGGTCGCCGAAGGCCCGATGCAGCGCGCCGGAGATCGTGCCCGTCTCGTGCACATTGGCGTCGGTCACAAAGTTCACGGTCCTCTCGATCTCTGCCGCGTAGCTTCCACGCACGCGCGACTCGGCCAGGAAAAAGCTCTTGTAACCGCTGTCCTTGATATGCTCGCCGATATCCGCGAAGCCCTTTTCACTGTCGCGCAGTACGCTGATCAAGTTCCGAATTGCCTTATCGTCGTTTGCCATGAGCTCCCTTACGTTCGTATAGAGAGATGGCGGTTTGCCGTTGCAGCGTTGTGCGAGCCCCATGCTTTCGATTGCGGACGCCGCAAGCCTTTGTCTCGCGATATGCTGAGCAGAACACAAGGGAGAGTCTCTGATGCGCCTTTCGCCACGGAACCTCGCGGCTGCTCTTGCACCCGTCCTGCTGCTCGGCCTATCGACGGCCGCAAGCCCGCTCTCTGCGCGAGCGCAGATGTCGGACGCCGCAAAACCTCCAGCCCATCCCTTTACCCGCCAGCACATCTATCCCGAGGTTTCGGCCGCCCAGACCGATATCGCGGCCGCGCTCAAGCAGGCTCGCGCGACCCACAAGCGCGTGCTGCTCGACTTCGGCGGAGACTGGTGCGGCGACTGCCAGGTGCTGGACATCTACTTCCACGATCCGCAGAACCTGCCGCTGCTCGAACAGGGCTTTGTGCTGGTCCACATCAATGTGGGGCGCATCGATCAAAATCTTGATATCGGGGAAAAGTACGGGGTCAACCTGAAAAAAGGCGTGCCGGCGCTGGCCGTGCTCTCGCCCCGCGGCAAGGCGCTCTACGGCCAGAGCGGCGAGTTCTCTGCCATGCGCTACATGCAATCTGGCTCCGTCACCGAGTTTCTCTCCAAGTGGAAGCCGAACTAAAGAAAGCCTGCGGCGGCCTTCACTGCGTGGAAGCGGCCGGAGACTAAAATCAAGATGAGTACGCGGATCCATTCGGGCCTATAGCTCAATTGGTTAGAGCAGCGGACTCATAATCCGTTGGTTCCAGGTTCAAGTCCTGGTGGGCCCACCAAAAAATAGGCGACTAGGCACTTAGGCAAACCGGAAGGGGCTGACGCGACATTCGTGGCACGGTGACTGTTACTTGCATCGAGGCTGCTGCTCCTCGCTTCGCAAAAATCGGCCCGTTGTCTCGCCTTGCCTTGCGCACCTGCTCGATGCCCCAATCGGGCGTTCGCACCTCCAGGCTCAATCGGCGGCCCCTCGGTCGTCGCAAATGCTGTCGCGGGTGTCGTCTGCCGACCTTATGCTGTCCGGTGCCAGGTCCTGTTAGGTAGCTCGGCGTCGAGGCCGTCTTCTCGGGGTGCTTCCCGTTTAGGATGCTGGTATGAACACCTCAGCTTTTTTATGGGTGTGGTTCGTCTCACTTTTCGTCGCCGGCCTTCGCGGGATGGCTGCTCAATCGCCCGCGCCGCCGGACCCAGCCCAGGCCGCGCTGAACCGCGGAGAGTACCGGCAGGCGGAGAGCTTGTACAGAAAATCGTTGGCTCAGGAGCCACGTGCGCCCGAACTCTTGACCGGCCTCGGCATCTCGCTCCAAATGCAGGGGCGTTCGGGTGCGGCGATGCATGCATTCGAGCAGGCGCTGCGGGAAAAATACTTGCCTCGCACCTATGCGCTGCTGGCCGAGGAAAGATGCAAGTCGCGCGATCTCGACGGCGCCCGGCCCATGCTTGCCCGGGTCTTGAGAGAGAATCGAGCCGAGCCGAGGATACTCGCGCTCGTGGCCCCATGCTACCTCGATCTCGAGCAGCCGGTGGAGGCGATCGAAGTCTATCGCACACTGCTTACGGACCCGGCGTTCCCGCACGATCTTGCCTTGATTCAGCTCTCGAAGGCCTATCTGCTGGCGGCGCAGTTTTTTTTCGCGCGCCTGGCCGCCGCTCCTCAGAATCCAGAATATCTACGCGCCATCGAGCGGGAGCGAGACGGCCAGTCTCCCGACGCGCGCGGAGCATTTGCCGAGGCCGCGAAGAACTCGCCTTACTTTCGAGCCGATCTTCCGTTTGACAAAGCCGTTCCGCTCTGGCGGCAACACCCAGATGACAAGGCGCTGCTCTATCTACTCAGCGTTCTAAGCAGCGAGCAGAGCATTGCCCAGGTGCAAGCCTGCAGTGAGCAGTTCCCCGATTCGCCCTACTATGCGCAATTGCGGTTTGAAATGCTTGCCCAGCAAGGACGCGTGGATGAGGCGACCGCGGGCTATGAAGAGCTGCTGCGAACGCATCCTGAACTGCCTGACGTCGAATATAACCTGGGCATGCTGTATCGCAAGCAGCGGATGTGGGACAAGGCTGCCGCTGTCTTCCGGTCCCAGCTTGCGCGCGATCCCGAGGACGAGCGAAGTGCCGCGCGCCTGAGCGAAGCACTCGAGCAGCTTGGGGACTGGAAGGCGGTACGCGCGCTTCTGGCCTCCCGTGTTCAGCAAGCCGACCCGCCCTTATGGGTAACCCTTGACATGGCCGAGGCCGCAGAAAAACTGGACGACCCGCAGACCGCGGTCCAGCTGCTCGCCGCCGCGGAAAAAGACCATATGTCCGACAAGATGATCCACTTCCGGCTGATCCGGCTCTACCGGCGGGTCGGCAAGATCGCGCAGGCCCAGGCGGAGAGCCGCTGGACCCAGTCCTCGTTCGCAAACACTCCGCATTGAGCGGCTGTGCTTTCACAAGAACCGCCAGGCGAGCACCTTGTCTGCGAACGAAACCGAGGTAACCGAAGCCCCTAGAAACTAGCGCGCGGAAGGCAAACCGCCGGTAAGTTCAAGTAGCCGCGGACATGCGTCCGTTATCTCATTCTTGGATTGACATGCGTTTGCTTTAACGATTACGATTCGTTTCGCACCAGCGCGTCCTCCTTCCTAAGCCGTCCATTCGGGTCAAAAATTCGGAGAGCCTACACCATACTTATGATTGTCAAGATACGTCCCAAGCACGTAACGGGGGTTCTGCTCGCAATGCTCTCCGCAGGAACTCTTTTGGGCCAGAACACCACCGGCACCATCGTCGGGCACATCAAGGACCCTGAGGGCGCAGCCATTGCCAACGCCAGGGTTTCGATCATCGAGATCGATACCAAGGACATTCGCTCCGTGGTGGCCAACAGCAATGGCGACTACACAGCCCCGCTGCTCAAGCCGGGCCGCTACCAGGTCGAGGTTGAGTCGGCCGGCTTCAAGGCCGAGACCCAGTCCGGCATCGTGCTGAATGTAGACCAGACCGTGCGCACCGATATCGAGCTTACCGTTGGGAGCACCTCGGAGACAGTGAGCGTCTCGGCGGCGGCGGTGGCGCTCGACACCGACAGCGCCAGCGTGGGGGAAGTCATCGGAGGCAAGCTGATTGCCGACCTGCCGCTCAACGGCAGAAACTTCCAGGATCTGCTCATCACCACCCCCGGCGCGGTCAACAACGGCGGCGGCGAGCAGGGCACTCAGCGGATCGTCATCTCAGGCGACGGCAACAGCTCGATCGGCGTCGGCGGAGCACGCGGCGCGTCCAACGGCTACACGCTCGATGGCAGCTCGATCATCGACCTCGGTGAACAGAGCCCGGCCTTCCAGCCCTCGCTCGACGACACCGACGAGTTCAAGGTGCAGACCAAGGTCTACTCGGCCGCCTACGGGTTCAATGCGACCCAGGTAACGCTCAGCAGCAAGAGCGGCACGAACAGCTATCACGGCTCGGCGTTTGAGTATCTGCGCAACAACTATGTGGACGCGACGCCGCATGGCTCGACTCCCGGAGTCACGATCCCGCTGCTGCAGCAGAACCAGTTCGGCTACTCGGTCGGCGGTCCGGTGCGCATCCCCAAGATCTACAACGGCCGCGACAAGACCTTCTTCTTCGCCAACTATGAGGGCTTTCGGCAGAATGTTGCGGGCGGCAGTACAGCCGTGGTGCCGACTACCGACCAGTTGGCCGGCAACTTCAGCCAGGCGTTGCTCGGGACCGTGCAAACGGTTGGTGGCAGAACGCAGTGCGGGCATTTTTACAAGGGGCCCACAACGGTCAATGGAGTGACCGTGCCCGGGGATCCGCTACCGCTCTTCGATCCGCAGACCGGCTGCCCCTTCCCGCTGGTCAACGGCGTGTACTCGATCCCGGCGGGGCGCATCTCCGCACTCGGCAAGCTGGCACAGCGGCCGGGCCTCTATTTTCCGGCCTCCGGCCCGGACCTGACGCCGAAGGTGCTGGGGGGACCGAACTATGCGGTGAACACGGCAACCACGCTGATCTACGACCAGCAGAACTACCGCATCGACCAGACCATCGGCAAGAACGACTCGGTCTTCTTCCACATGACCTGGCATAACGAAAACGAGTCGCAGGGTGGGGAGACGCCTGCGTCGGGACTGATCAACGTGCAACCGGCGCGTTTCTACACCTTGACCGAGACGCATAGCTTTACGCCCTCGTTCACCAACCAGTTCCGGATCGGCTACGTGCAGGCGGTCTCAGGCTACCACGAGCCGCTGGCCATTACCGAAGCCGATCTCGATTCGCTGAACCTGCCTTCCCCGTATCACCTCAGTCTGGATGGCTATCCTCGCCTGATCTTCGGCAGCAGCAACGCTTCGACGCTCAACGACCAGATCAATCCGAGCGCTGTCTCGCAGGAATCGCCCGTCAGCCATACCTCGACCACCTGGGACGGAAGCGACACCGCGTACAAGGTGCTCGGACGCCACAGCCTGAGTGTTGGCGCGGAGCTGCGCCGGAACCGCTACAAGTACCTGGTGGGCGGTGGGTTGGGCTACTTCACCTTCGACGGCCAGTACTCCGGCGATGACATCGCCGATCTGCTTCTCGGTTCGCCTGCCGGCATTGATACGGTCCAGGTCGGTCCGTTGGCCAGCCCCACGCTCGGTGCGACCGGCCATGTACATCTGAACTCTTTCGGCGTGTATGTGCAGGATGACTGGAAGGCAACGGCGGACCTCACCCTGAACCTGGGCCTGCGCTACGAGTACCACCAGACCCCCTTTGAAGA
Source organism: Vulcanimicrobiota bacterium (assembly GCA_964658225.1). Lineage (GTDB taxonomy): Bacteria > Acidobacteriota > Terriglobia > Terriglobales > Acidobacteriaceae > EB88. The sequence continues at coordinate 42,191 of CAZZYH010000006.1, forward strand.
GGACGGCGATATGTTTTCGCCGGATTACAACGCACCCCAGGGTGCGCTCTATGTTGCGAATAAGAGCATTGCCGCGACTTACGGAGGAACCAATCCCTTCGGTGGTTCGCTCTACATTCCCTCGTCCGGCAACACGGTGCTGACCGGCTCTCAGAAGAGCACCTTCGCTCCGCGGGTCGGCTTCGCCTACCGGCCCTTCCACGACGATAAGACCGTTGTTCGCGGCGGCTTTGGGTTCTTCTACGACAGCTACGAGGCGAACGAGTTGAGCAACTCGTCCGGCTTTTACCCGCTCTCCGAGGGCGTGTCGACCACCAACTCGGTGGTGCCGCTTACCTATCCGGCCGTCTACAACATGAACGCGCTGCCGGCAGCGGCGAGCAGCGGCCCGGTCGTGTCCGAGTGGATGCCGAACAGCCCCAGCACGGGTGACACCAACCCCAACAGCCCGCTCGGCTTTATCGTGCAGATCGGCGGCAACTACCGCCAGCCTTACGTCGAGAACTGGGCCTTTGGCGTGGAACGCGAACTGCCCTTGAAGACCACGCTCGAGATCGACTACGTGGGCAACAAGATGACGCACCTGTTCGATCGCCAGAACCCCAACCAGCCCTACCAGTGCAATGCAGCGACCTCTTGCGCGGTGACCCAGGTCGGCGACAATGGCTATAACCCGACCGTACCCAACCAGGACCGCGTACCCTACAAGAACCTCGGCACGCTCGTAAATACCCTGTTCAACGGCTGGGGGAACTACAACGCGCTCGACGTGAAGGTCGAGCACCGCACCTCCGACCTGGCGCTGATCACCTCCTATACTTGGTCCAAGCAGATGGATACGGCATCTTCGGTGGCTGGACTCTCGGGCGATGCGGCCGGCTGGGCCGGCCCGCAGGACTCGCATAATGTTGCCGGCGACTATTCGCGCGGCGACTTCAACGTCGGCCAGCGGCTGGTGGTCAGCGGTGTCTACTCACTTCCCATCGGACGCGGCAAGGCGTTGCTGCCCCACGCCAACCGTCTGCTGGATGAAGCGGTGGGAGGCTGGCAGACGGCGGGCATCATCCTGTTGCAGGGTGGACTGCCGTTCAGCGTGGTGGCCTCCGATATCGGCGGATCTACCGGCACCTATGCGGAACGCGCTGACCGGAATCTCTCCAAGCCTCCGGCCGGCTTCCACAGGTCGAATACCCAGTGGTTCAGCTCATCCACAACCCCGCACGACCCGGCCGCCGAGTACACCCAGCCCTTGCCCGGTCTCTACGGAACCTCGCAGCGCAACGATGTGAACGGCCCTGGGCAGGAAGATTTCGACCTGTCCGCATTCAAGACCTTCTCCATCGTCGAGAGCTTGAACATGCAGTTCCGCGTGGATGCCTTCAACGCACTCAACCACTACAACCCCGGGGCGCCGAGTGCAAGCCTCGGGCCGAAAGCCGGCTACATCGACCCCACCAGTTCGCAGAGAGATGCACGCATCCTCCAAGGGTCGCTGCGCCTGACCTTTTAGCCCATCGCGAAGCCTCCGGATCCATCCATCGAGGGTGCGTCGCTTCGGCGTTCCCCCTCGATGGGATCCTCAACCCATCCCATCCCCCGTGACGTGCCTGCGGAAACTTCTCCCGGTCTCAGCTCGAAAATCTCTCGTGTCTTGGACGGGAAATTCCGGACCGGCATTTTCGGAACGGCAACTCCGGACCGGGAAATTTCCGGGCATCGGGCATAAGGAAGAGCCGGTTCCGCCTTGTAGAGCAGGGTACCGACGATCTCCGGTCCAGCATCCTGCGACCGCCCGGCAGAGTCCAACGCTGTACATGCGGGCACACTCAGATCACGCCGAAGCGCAGCCCTTTTACGGTCTCGACTTCGGGACCACCAACACCTCGCTCGCCCGCGCCGTCGCCTGCCCCGGCCAGGGGCCGCAGGTCAGCTTTGCCCGCTACCCGGCGGGCGCCGGCGAGACGGCCTCCTTCCGCTCGCTGCTCTACCTGGAGCAGGCGCCCGCGGCGGTCGGGGCGCGCGTTCAGAGCTGGGCCGGCCCGGCCGCGATCGAGCGCTATCTGGAGCACGCCGGCGATCACCACGGACGCCTCATCCAGTCGCTCAAGTCCTACCTCTCGAGCCGCTCGCTCACCGGCACCGAGATCTTTGGCCGCCGCTACCTGCTTGAAGACCTGATCTCCCGCATCCTGCGCGAGGTACGCGAGGGCGCCGAGCGGCAGTTCGGTGCGCCGGTCGAGCACGTGGTCGTCGGCCGGCCGGTCCGTTTCGTCGGCGCAGAGACAGCCGACGACGAGCGCTACGCGCTCACCCGCCTGAGGCGCGCCTTTGAGCTCGCCGGCTTTCACTCGGTCGAGTTCGAGTACGAGCCCGTGGCCGCCGCCTACGCCTATCAATCCACGCTCGACCATGATGAGCTGCTGCTGATCGGCGACTTCGGCGGGGGCACCAGCGACTTCTCGCTGCTGCATGTGGGCCCGGGCGCTTTCACACGCGGCCAGCCTCGCGGCCCCGCCGGCGACGGGCAGCAGCGCCTGCTCGGCACAAGCGGGGTCGCGCTTGCCGGCGATGCCTTCGACGCCAAACTGGTGCGCAAGCTGGTCTCGCCCGCGCTTGGCGCCGACTCCCTTGCACGCTCGCTCGGCAAGCTGTTGCCCGCGGTTCCCGCCTGGGTCTATGCCAACCTCGAGCGCTGGCACTACTTATCCTTTCTCCGCACCCGCAACGTGCTCGACCTGGTCCACAGCGCCCACGTGCGTGCGCTCGAGCCGGAGAAGATCCAGGCCCTGCTCACGCTGATCGATGAAGACCTCGGCTACCAGCTGCACCAGGCCGTGCAGCAGGTCAAGTACACGCTCTCGCAGCAGGAAACGGCCCGCTTCTCCTTCCACGATGGCAGCATGGACCTGGCGCTCACCGTGACTCGCGCCGAGTTCGAACGGTGGATCGCGGACGAGCTGCACGCAATCGAGGCCAGCGTAGACGGCTTGCTCGCCCAGGCCGGCATCGCCGCCAGCCGCGTCGACCGGGTGTTCCTGACCGGCGGCAGCTCGTTTGTGCCGGCCGTGCGGCGCATCTTCACCGAGAGATTTGGCGGCGCCCACCTGGGCATTGGCCGTGTGCATACCGGCGAAGCCTTTACCTCGGTCGCGCATGGACTGGCTTTGCGCGGACTCGAGGGGTGCCGGAGCGAAGGATAGTTAGGCCCCGGAGCGGCCCGCTGCGCAAGCGGTTTCGCCTCGTTGCTCGTACCATGGGGGAGAGGAGAGAGTCCCCTTGAACGTTGCTTCGCTGCTCGTACTCACTACCCTCGCTGCTTCGTCCGGTCTGTACGCGCAGACGACGCCCTCCACGCCGCCCTCGTCCGGCACGGTTCACTACCACCACGTAACGCCGGGAGGCAAGCCCAGGACCGCAGCGGCCCTCCCCGCCACGCCGGCGCTGCCGCCGGGCGTTCCCCCCGCACCCGGCCAGCTGCAGACAGCGTTCAGCCTGCGCTATATCGATAGCAAAGTGGGCGACGGCGCGGTCGTCCAGCCGGGCCAGTACCTCACCGTCCAGTACACGGGATGGCTGGCCTCGGACGGCACCAAGTTTGATTCCTCCTATGATGCGAAGGCCCCTTTCACCTTTCCCCAGGGCATGCGCCGCGTCATCGCTGGCTGGGACCAGGGCTTTGAAGGCATGCGGGTAGGCGGCAAACGGCGTCTCTTTATCCCTTACCAGCTGGCTTACGGCGATGTGGGCCATCCGCCTGTGATCCCACCCAAGAGCGACCTGATCTTTGATATCGAGCTGGTCGGCGCCTCGGCCACGCCTGCTCCTGAGCCGGCCCCGCAGTAGCGCGCGGGGTGGCCTTTGCCGGCCGCGTACTAGCCTCAGACGGAACAGGTTTGCCCGCAGAGCGCCGCCTCCCGGGCCGATAGGGGACGGGCCACAGCCGAGCGCCGATGTAGGATACGGGTATAGCGTGGAAAGGTACGTCGTGCCGTCAAGCACTCTACCCACAGCCGTCGGAGCTCCCGACCCCCTGGCCGGAGCGCAGCCCCGCCTGCAAGCCCGGCCTGCTGCGGGGCAAGCGCGCGAGCTCTCGGTCCCCTGGTACCTGTGGATGGGCGTGCTGGCCGTGACCCTGATCCAGATCGGCGCCATCTGGGATCTCTCCTGGCATCGTTCGATCGGCCGCGACAGCTTCTGGACGCCGGCTCACATGATGGTGCAGGCAGGCGGGATCACCGCAGCCATTGTCTGCGGCTACCTGATCCTGGCGACCACATTCGGCAGCCCGGCTTCCAAGGCGGCCTCGGTCGGCGTCTTCGGCCTGCGCGCGCCGGTGGGCGCGTTCATTGCCGCCTGGGGTGGCATCACCATGGCTGCCTCGGCGCCCTTTGACAACTGGTGGCATGCCACCTACGGGCTCGATGTGCGCATCGTCAGCCCCCCCCACGCCGTGCTGCTGGGTGGAGTGCTATGCGTCGAGCTGGGCGTGCTGATCCTGAACCTGGCCGCGATGAACCGGGCGGAAGAGGCGCAAAGCCCCGCGCTGGTCCCGATCGAGCGCATGTTTCTCTACGTCGGCGGCGTTATCGTCGTCAGCCAGATGTACTACGGCTTCTTCTACATGGGCAACCCCTACCTGCACAGCGCGCGCCCCTACAAGGCAGCCGGCACCCTTGCGCTGGTCGTGCTGGTGATGATCTCGCAAGCTCATCGTTACAAGTGGTCCGCGACGGTGATCTCGGGCGTCTACACCGGGGTCACCATCGCCTCCATGCAGATTCTCCCGCTCTTTCCGGCCGAGCCCAAGCTGGGTCCGGTCTTCTTTCCGGTCACGCACATGGTGCCGTCCAACTTTCCCATCCTCATCCTGGTTCCGGCGATCGTGCTCGATCTGCTCTGGCGACGCACGCGCGACTGGAGCCCCTGGCTGCTCGCACCGCTCTCGGGCCTGGTGTTCATCGCGGCCCTGGTCGCGGTGGAGTGGCCGTTCGCAGATTTCCTGATGTCCAAATGGGCCGAGAATCGTTTCTTCGGCACCATGGAGTTCGGCTTCACCGCGCGCCCGGGCGATCTCCTGCATCGCTTCCAGTATCCGGAGTCGGGCGAACTCTTCTCCCATGGCATCCTCAAAGCCGTGGTCCTGAGCTCGATCAGCGCCTGGATCGGCATCCTCTTCGGCAGGTGGATGCGCGGCGTGCGCCGATGAGGCGGGGCGCGCGGGCCCTCGGGCTGCTGCTCCTGCTGCCGGCCTTCGCTACCGCGGCACGGGCTCACGTGGGCAGCAAGGACGTCTTTGAAGAAGTCGCGGCGGGCCCCTACAAACTTTTCGTTACGGTGCGGCCGCCCGCCGTCATTCCCGGAGTGGCCTCCGTCGAGGTACGCGCCAGCGCGATCCCCGGCGCGGCTGTCGAGGGGATCGACATCACCCCGATCCCGATGAGCGGTGAGGCCGCAAAGCACCCGCCCGCCCCGGACCGGATGAAGCTTTCGCCGCTCGATAAGGCCTTCTTCACGGGCAGCGTGTGGATGATGGAGTCCGGCTCCTGGCAGATTCGCTTTGATGTCTCCGGCTCGGCCGGCAAGCGCAGGATCGCCGTCCCCGTGCCCGCCGCGGCACTCAGCATGGCGCAGATGAGCCGGGGCATGGCTCTGCTCCTGGCATCGCTCGGCATCCTGCTCGTCTGCGGCATGGCCGGCATCGTGGCCGCGGCCATGGCCGAATCGCAACTCGAGCCCGGAGCGGCCCTGACCCCGGCCCTGCGGCGTCGCGGCCTGGTCGCCATGGGGATCAGTCTCGGGTGCATGATCGGCGTACTCTGGGCCGGGGGACGCTGGTGGCATGTGGAAGCGGCCATGTACTCGCTGGACCTCTACCATCCGCCCGCGGTCCACGCGACCCTGGTCGGCAACACGCTCGACATCCTTGTCGGCAGCGTGCCGTCTGATCTGGACTACAAGGAACGGCGCAACAACGATTTCCTCCTCGACCATGGCAAGGTCATGCACCTCTATCTCTTCAGGGAACCCCAGCTCGACCAGGTCTTTCATCTCCATCCAGACCTGGTGGGGGCAGGCGATTTCCGGCTCGGGCTGCCCGCCATGCCGCCCGGCGAGTACAAGCTTTACGGCGATGTGGTGCATGCGAATGGCTTTCCCGAGACGCTGGTTACCAGGCTCACCGTCCCGCCAGGCACCCCCGGCCGGCCGCTCGGCGCAGACGATGCCGCCGGATCTCCCGCGCCCCTCAGCCAGGGACCGCTGGGGCCCAGCTACAAGCTGCCCGACGGCTACACCATGGTTTGGGATGAGCCCGCGACGCTGACCGCGAGCACCGCCTACGCGTTCCACTTCGCCCTGCTCGACCCGCAAGGCAAGCCGGCCGTGCACATGCGCCCCTACCTTGGCATGGCCGGCCACGCTGCGTTTCTCAAGACCGATGGCACCGTCTTCGCACATGTGCATCCGGAGGGCTCCGCAGCCATGGCAGCGCTGATGCTCGCCAACGATCAGGGGACAAGCCTGGCCGCGCCCAACACGGGCGCCGCATCGACCGATATGGCCGGTATGGCCGGTATGGCGATGCCCGCCGAGCTCTCCTCGAACACGGTCGAGTTCCCCTACGGCTTTCCCACGCCGGGCCGCTACCGCATCTTCGTCCAGATGAAACACGATGCGACCGTCGAGACGGGCACCTTCGACGCGATCGTGAAGTAACAAGCATCCCGAGGGAGAACGCTTCCAGCCGTTTCCCCTCGCCACCAGGCGAACAGGAGCAGATCTGCCCGATGGCCAACAAGTATGGAGAAGCAGCCCTGATCGCCGCCCGCCAGTCGCAGGCTCCCGGGATCGATCCGGCGCTCCAGTGGCAGCACGCAATGGAGACGCTCTACCCCACCAGCGTGACAGCACGCAGGAAGAGCTCCCCGCGCGGAGCCTTTCTCGGTCTCTGTGAAGAGGGCCTGGTACGAGGAATCCCGGCAGGCCACTATGCGGCGACCAGGGACAACAAGGCCTATGCCGTGCACGCGGTCGCCTTGTTGGCGGAAGCCGCGAAGAGCTGGTCGACCGGCAGCCTCTGGAAGGCCGTCACCCATCCGGCCGATGTCGCCCACAGGAGCCAGATGGATGTCGTCTTGGCGCTATGGAAGAACGGTTGGATCGTTCCCAGGTAATGCCGGCCGGCGCACGGGGCTCGTTTGACGAGGGCCGCGCTTGGCACGGGTTTGCCGGTTGCGATCCACCACCCTGGCGCACCGTCGGCAGGATTCCGTAAACTGGCTGCCGCAGCGGAACAGCACTCTGGAAGGATTCATGAAGAATAAGAAGTGGTGGTGTGGTTCGGTCCTCTTGCTGGCAGCTTCGGCGCTGGCGCAGCATGCGGGCTCACGGGCCGCAGCCAAGCCGACAGGGCCGTGGCTTAACCCTGCTCTCTCGCCCGATGAGCGCGCCGACCTGGTTCTCAAGCAGCTCACGCTCGACGAGAAGCTCGCCCTGCTGCACGGCAACGGCATGCCCCATGTACCCAACTGGCAGATGCCGCTTACTAACCAGGCCAACGGTGGCGCAGGCTTTGTGCTCGGCATCCCGCGTCTCGGTATTCCTAATATCGATATGTCCGACGCCGCCTACGGGGTGCGCTCGAGCGGCGAAAATGGCCGCTACTCGACCGCCCTGCCCTCGGACCTGGGCGCGGCGGCCAGCTGGGACCCGCAGGCTGCCTACGAGTACGGTGCGCTGATCGGCCGCGAGCTGCGCGCGCAGGGCTACAACATGTCGCTCGGCGGCGGCGTGAACCTGACCCGCGAGCCGCGCAACGGAAGGACCTTTGAGTATCTCGGCGAAGACCCGATCCTCGCCGGCACGCTCGTCGGCCAGGTCATGACCGGACTGCAGGCGCAGCATGTCATCGGCGACATCAAGCACTATGCGATCAATGACCAGGAGACCGGCCGCAACATCGTCAACGCCGTCGTCTCCAAGCGCGCCATGCGCGAGAGCGACCTGCTCGCCTTCGAGATCGGCATCCGCGATGCCAAGCCGGCGGCCGTCATGTGCTCCTACAACCGGATCAATACGCAGTACGCCTGCGAGAACGACTACCTGCTGCACGACCTGCTCAAGGGCGAGTGGAAGTTTCCCGGCTTTGTGCTCTCCGACTGGGGTGGCACGCACTCGACCGTCGCGGCCTCGCATGCAGGGCTCGATAACGAAGAGCCGATGGATACGTTCTTCGGCGACGCGCTCAAGCAGGCCGTCACTGCAGGCACCGTGCCGATGGCCGAGATTGATGACCACGCGCACCGCATCCTGCGCTCCGAGTTTGCCGCCGGGGTCGTCGACTATCCCGTGCAGAAGGGCGTGGTCGACGTCGAGCGCGACCTCGACGTGGCCCAGCACCTTGCCGAGGGCAGCATCGTGCTGCTGCGCAACGAAGAAAACATCTTGCCGCTCGACGCAGCCAAGGTTCGCTCGGTCGCCATCATCGGCGCGCATGCCGATGTAGGCATGCTCTCGGGCGGCGGCTCGGCGCAGGTGGACCCGCCGGGCGGCAACGTCATTCTGCCCGAGGGCCAGCGCGGCCCAGGCAAGTGGCAGGAGCATATCTGGTTCCCTACCTCGCCACTGAAACAAATGCGGCTTAAGCTGCCTGAGTCGAACGTGGAATTTGATCCGGGAACCGACACCGCGGCAGCCTCCGCGCTCGCTGCCAAATCCGAGGTCGCCATCGTCTTTGTACAGCAGTGGGAGAGTGAGGGCATGGACCTGCCCACGCTCGCGCTGCCCGACAATCAGGACGCGCTGGTCGAAGCAGTCGCCGCGGCCAACCCGCACACGATCGTTGTGCTCGAAACCGGCACCGCCGCGCTGATGCCGTGGAAGGACAAGGTCGCCGGCATCGTCGAAGCCTGGTACCCGGGCAGCCGCGGCGCGACCGCGCTGGCCAACATCCTGACCGGCGAGGTAAACCCGACAGCCAAGCTGCCCATGACCTTTCCGATGAGCGATAGCGATCTTCCTCACACCACCATTGCGCCACTCACAGCAGAAGACGAGAACCAGGGCACGGGCGCGGTCAATGGTCCGACCCATGTTATGTCAAAGTACAGCGTGCACTATGACGAAGGGCTTGAGGTTGGTTATAAGTGGTACGACGCGGAGCATAAGTCGATACTCTATCCCTTCGGCTATGGACTCTCCTACTCCACCTACACTTACTCCGACCTTAAAGTGACTCCGGGCGCGCGGACTACTGTAGCCTTCACGGTTGCAAATAGCAGCAAGCGCGACGGGGTGGAAATCGCCGAGGTCTACGCCATGCTTCCCGCCTCGGCCAACGAGCCGCCGAAACGCCTCGTCGGCTTCACCCGGGTCAAGCTGGCTGCCGGGGAAAGCCGCGACGTTTCTTTGGAAGTCGAGCCGAAGTATCTTTCTATCTTCGATGAGGCGAGCGGCGCCTGGAAGCTGGTGCCGGGCGAGTACACCTTTGCCGTGGGTGGTGCGTCGAACGATCTTGGACTGATGCAGAAGGTGACGCTCGGAGGCCAATCCCAGTAAGTCGCATTCCATCTTTCCCCGACGAGAAACTGGCGAGCGAAGCGCCGCGCGTGGCATCGCTCCAGCCGCTCCCCTCCGCCAGTTTGAAAAAGACCGACCCGGAGATCGTGTCACCCGGTCTCGCACCTGTACCCTCGTCGCGGCGATACCCGCTCCAGGCTTGCACGCAACCCCGTATCCGGGTTTGCAGCCGACGCACCATTTTCCGGACACATCCGTATACACTGCTAGCCAAGATGCTGATTGCCCCGACCTTTTCCCCGCGCCCGCGGTCTGCCGCCATGCTGCTTGCCGCCGCCCTGAGCCTCTGCACGCTCCATGCCCAGGGCCCGCAGCCCGTCCCCTTGCCGCCGCCGATCGCGACACCCGCCGACACGCCCTACCCCGGCACGGTCGAGCTCGCGGTCGACCTCACCGACACCCTCCGCCGCATCGTCAGCGTGCATGAAACGGTCCCCGTGGAAGGCTCCGAGCTCACCCTGCTCTACCCGCAGTGGATCCCCGGGAACCACTCCCCGACCGGCCCGATTTCCAAGCTCGGCGGCCTCGTCGTCACCGCGCAGGGCAAGCGCCTGGCCTGGGTCCGGGACCGCGTAAACGTCTACGCCTTTCACATCGAGGTGCCGCCGGGCGTCCAGTCAGTCGGCGTAGACTTTCAATACTTGTCTCCGCTGCGCAAGGAAGAGGGGCGCATCCAGATCTCGGACGAAATCGCAGACCTTGCCTGGAACGATGTGCTGCTCTATCCGGCCGGCCACTTCTCGCGCGAGATCCGCTTCCGAACCAGCCTCAAGCTGCCCGCGGGATGGAAGTACGCCACAGCGCTTGAACCCGCCGGACAGAAGGGCGACCTGGTGCAGTTCAAGGACACGACGCTGAATACGCTGGTCGACTCACCGCTCTATGCCGGCAGCCATTTCAAGCGAGTCGATCTTTCTTCAAGCCCGGACAACAAGGTCTTTCTGGACATCTTTGCCGATGCCGAAGAAGACCTGGCGATCACGCCTGATGAATTGGCGGCCCATACCAGACTGGTCGCCGAAGCCGCGAAGTTATACGCCTCGCACCACTACGATCACTACGACTTCCTGCTGCTGCTCAGCGACAAGGTAGGCGGCGTCGGACTGGAGCATCATCAGTCCAGCGAAGACGGCCAGAAGCCTGACTACTTTACGAACTGGGCAGGTGGAGTGGGTGGCCGCGACTTACTCGGCCATGAGTACACGCACTCGTGGAACGGTAAGTTTCGCCGCCCGGCTGACTTATGGACGCCTAACTTCAACGTGCCCATGCAGGACGATCTGCTCTGGGTCTATGAAGGCATGACACAGTACTGGGGCAACGTGCTGACCGCGCGCTCGGGCATGCGCACCGCAGCCGAAACACGCGATGTGCTGGCCCGCGTTGCGGCGAACTTCGACATAAGTCCCGGCCGCACCTGGCGGCCCATGGTCGACACCACCAACCAGCCCACGATCTCACAGCGTAGCCCGGTAAGCTGGGTAAGCTGGCAGCGGCCCGAAGACTACTACACCGAGGGCATGCTGATCTGGCTCGATGCGGATACAAAGATACGCGAACTGAGCGGCGATAAGAGGTCGCTGGACGATTTTGCAAAACTCTTCTTTGGCGTGGAGAACGGCACTTACATAACAAAGACGTACACGCTCGAGGATGTCGTTACCGCACTGAACACCGTGCAGCCTTATGACTGGGCGGGCTTTCTGCGCACGCGCGTGTATGAGCTGGCGCCCCTTACCCCTAAGGACGGGTTCGCACGCGGCGGCTACGAGCTCACCTACGATGACACCCCGAGCGAATGGCTGAGGATCGCGCAGGCGAGCCAGGCCGCGTCTGATTTCTCAACCTCGCTTGGCATCTCGATCGGCAAGGATGGCATGCTGGGCAATGTGTGGTGGGGCAGCCCCGCATTCAAAGCCGGCGTCACCCCCGACATGCAGATCGGCGCAGTCGATGGCCGCCTCTACAGCCCCGACATTCTGCGGGCAGCGCTGGTCGCGGCGGAAAAGACCAAGACGCCCCTGCAGCTGCTCTTCAAGCGCGGCGACAGGTTCCAGACGATCTCGATCGACTATCACGGCGGCCTGCGCTACCCGCACCTGCAACGGCTCGCCGGCAAGCCCGATCGCCTGGACGCGATTCTTGCCCCCAGTGGCGGACCATCGGTCATCAAATAAGGGAAATCGCTATACGAACCACCGGTGAACGCAGCGCGTATCGGCCGAGATCGCTCAGTCCAAACGATCTCGGCGTCTCCGCGAAGCCACATTGACTGAGCCGCTCCAGGTAACAACGGCGGCAAACAGGTGCAGAAAAAACCAGAGCCCCACCCCTTGCAGCGTATACACGGAGATCAGCACCAGCACCCGCGGCAGAAATGCCCAGAGCAGCAATGCCGCCAGGGGCGGATGCACGCCGAACGACCATCCTTCAAGAAAGCCGAGAAAGAGCGCGACCCGCGGCAGAAAAAGGCTCAGCACGAGAAACCAGAGCGGGTTATGCATGGGCATCCTCTCGTGCGCGGCGCGCGACAGGCCGGGTATCAGTATTTTCGTGCGTGCATGATAATCGCAAGGCTTTCCTCTCCTCTCATGCGCTGCAGCTCCGCAGCCATGCAACTCACCGGGCTGTCCTTCTCAGCGAGGGGCGAAGGAAAACTCCACGCGCCCGGCTTCGTCGAGAACCAACACGGCTTCGAACGGACGCCCCAGTTTTGAAACAAACCCTGACAGCTTCGCGGTCCGTCCGTCCCGGCAAAGCGTCGCTACCTCCTCGGTCGACAAGCGACGGCGGGCCACCGTGCCATTGACCGTGAAGCTGCAGCCCTCGGTGTAGCGGGAGCAGCCGTAGAATTTCTCGTCACGCGAGAGCCGCACGGTACCCTGCTTGCACTTCGGGCAGACGAGCGAGGCTTCTCCGTCTTTTGTATCCGTCACCTTACCGCCGGCCTTTGCCGCTCTGCCCTTTTCTGCGCTCGCGGGCGCTGCCGCCTGTTTCACGCGCGCCGGCTTCGCACCCGCTTCAGCACTCGCCGGCCTGCTCGCCCGTTTCGCAGCCGGGCGCTTCGCCGCAGCCTTCCGGGCTCCCTCGCCGCCACCCGCAGCCCTCGGGCTCGGCCAGGCGCTGCTCGCCGGCGGAGAAGAGGCGCGGCTCGCAGCCGAGCCGCGTGCACTCGAAAACGATCCTGCCACCCTGGCAGCAGGCACCCCGTGCAACTTCTTCAGCTCGGCCTGCAGCTGCGTATCCGCCCCCGCGATGACATCGAGGTACTTCGCCTTGCCTTCGGCAATGTCATCCAGCTGCTGCTCCAGGTTGCGGGTAAAGGCGTAATCGAGAAAGCGAAAACGCGGCTCGAGCGTGTCGACCACCAGGCATCCCAGTTCGGTCGGGGTCAGCAACTTGCGATCCTCCGCCAGGTAGCCGCGCGTGAGCACGTTGTTGAGGATGGTCGGATACGTAGACGGGCGGCCGATCCCAATGCTCTCCAATTTCTTGATCAGCGTGGCCTGGGTGTAGCGGCCGGGCGGCCGCGTCTGCTTGTGGAGCACGCGGCCACTCTCCGCATGCGGCTCCGCCCCTACGGGCAGCAGGGGCACCTTCCCGCAGTTCTCCGCCTCGCTGCCATCCCGCGCCGGCTCGTCTTCCTCGGCCTCGTCCTTGGCAGTCAGCGCCTTCCAACCGGGCGCGATCAGCGTGCGCCCTACCGCCTTAAAGACGAACCGCTTGCCATCGGGCGCCAGGCCCGCCTGCCCCTGCGCCTCCAGCCGCACTGTGTTCACGCTGTACTGTGCATCCGCCAGTTGGGAGGCGACCGCACGCATCCAGATCAGCCGGTAGACCGCCTGCTGGTTCCGGTCGTCGCCCGCCTGCTCATCCGCAAAGTGCGTGGGGCGGATCGCCTCGTGGGCTTCCTGGGCGCCGGTGCGGGCCTTCCAGTGCCGCGCGCTCGCCGGCAGCGGCAGCCCGCGCCCGGCGGCAAACCCGCGCACCTCCTTCAACGCCTCGGCGCTAAAGTTCTGGCTGTCGGTCCGGTGATACGTAATCAGCCCTGCGTCAAAGAGCTTTTGGGCCACCTGCGCGGTCACATCCGGCTTGAGCCCGAGCGCAACGCTGGCGGCCTGCAGCAGCGTCGAGGTAGTAAACGGCGGCGGTGGCGCCTGCGTCGCGTGCTTGTTCTCGGATGCCTGGACGAGAAACGCGCGGCAGCGCGCCGCCAGCTCCGCCAGCGGCTTGTCCATCAGGTACTTCTCACCTTTGGGCAAAAACGGCGCCGTCTCCCACTGCGCACGCCACGCATTCGCGTCAAAGCTGACCTCGGCGCCGAAGTGCTTGGTCTCCCTGAATGCTTCGATCTCGCGTTCCCGGTCAACGACCAGCCGCACGGCCGGGCTCTGCACCCGGCCCGCGCTCAGCCCGCGTTGCCCGGTCTGGCGCGAGAGCTCAGGCGAGACCTGGTAGCCGACCAGACGATCGAGCACCCGCCGCGCCTCCTGCGCCTGGACCAGGTGGTCGTTGATGCGGCGCGGGTGCCTGAGCGCGTCGGCGATCACCGCGGCGGTAATCGCGTCAAAGGTCACCCGCTGGTAGTTGCCCAGGTGCAGCGCCTCCTTCAGATGCCAGGAGATCGCCTCGCCCTCGCGATCCGGATCCGTGGCGAGGTAGACCTCCTCGGCCTTGCCTGCGGCCATCTTGAGCCGCCGAACCACGTCGCGTCCGCGCTCGGTAAGCTCGTAGAGCGGCGCGTAGGAGGGCGCGGCGACCCCCAGCTCCTTGGCCGGCAGGTCGCGGATGTGGCCCACGCTGGCCGCGACCTCCCAGCTCCCCCCGCCCAGCGCATCGAGGATGCTCTTGATCTTCCTGATCTTGTTCGGGCTCTCGACGATCATCAGCTTCATAGCAGCAACACACCGCGTCTCTCTTCCTAATGTAGGCCCACCCGGCAGGCCATGCCCCGTCTGCCTCTGCGATTCGCGGCCGCTGCTGCCCTTCTCGTCCCAGAGCGGTACCGTGGCCATTACCACCGAGGGCCGCGTACCATGGTCCGAGACAGGCCAACGGCTCAGTCCATTAGAATGGCCCGCAAGCCTGCGGCAGGCTGCCCCATCCGCTTGTGCGCGTGCGTCACCCGCCTCGCCGAGTGCGCACTGTGACCAGGCCCCGGAGCAGCGTTCTGCCACAAACAAATCAGGATTGAATCTACATGCAGCTTTGGAACGACTACGAAGGCAAGACGCTTGCCGGGACCTTCCCCATCGAAACGCTGCTGCTGACCGAGGGGCGCAACGCCTGCTTTGCTACCCACGATCGTGAGGGACGCCCCGCGGTCCTGCGCCTGACCGAAGCGCTCAACGACCAGGACGAGATGCGCGCCCGCTATGCGGCGATCCGCAACGTGGACCAGCCCAACCTGGTCGCGATCAAGGACTTCGGCGAGGTCGAGATGGACGGCATCCCGCTGATCTACCTGGTCATGGAAGCCACCGAGGAGAACCTGGCCGAGATCGTCGGCCAACGCAGGCTGTCCCTGGACGAGACCGCCGAGGTGGCTCTCTGCGTGACCTCGGCGCTCGAGGCGCTGCACGCCCATGGGCTGGTACATGGCAAGGTCGAGCCGGCCAGCGTGCTGGCAGCAGGCCAGGTCATCAAGCTGCGCAGCGACTGCATTCGCCCGGCCCCGGAGGGTGCCGAGGGCGACCGGGCACGCGCCGAGGACGTCTTTGGACTGGCCGACGTGCTCAATCGCTCGCTCACCCAGCAGCCGCTCGTCGATGCTTCCGACGCGCTCGCGCTCCCCGAGCCCTATGCGGCGATCGTGCGCAACGTGACCCGGGGGAACTGGGGCATCGAGCAGGTGGCCGGCGAACTCAGGCGCTTCGCGCGGATAGCGCCGCCGCCGCAGACCTCCGCGATCGCTCCGCCCGAACCTCACCCCTTGCCCTCCGGGCCGCCTGCGGGGCGCGGCTCCGCTATCCCGGCCGCAGACCTGCCGCTTGCCCCCGAGTCTGCAGAGCACGATCTCCAACTGCCGCTGGTCTATGCGGAAACGGATTCGGACCAGGCTGGGGAGCCGAGACGCGCTGGAGAGGCAATGGCGGCGGGGGTGGACCAAATTTCGGCCATGCCGCAGGCGAAAGCGGGCGGCATGGCAGCGGTCTGGCTCGGCGGGGCAGCCGCTGTACTCCTGCTGCTGTTCGCAGCCTGGCACGTTACCGGAGTCAGCAACAAGGCTGGGGGTCCGGGTCCAGCAGCGGGTCCG
>CAZZYH010000007.1:0-53550 GCA_964658225.1 Vulcanimicrobiota bacterium
CGCTCGATCGATCGGCCAACCTGGATAAACTGCCAGCCCTCGCCGTGGCTCATGGTGGTGTCGGTTACCCCTTCGAACAAGTGGAGACCATCCATCGTGGCGGCAAAGAAATCTTCCAGCCGGCTGGCGCTGCCGTGGCTCTTTTCGATCACGCTGTGGTACATGCGGTTGAGCTGCTGCCACTGCTCGGAGCTAATCTCTTCACGCACCTGCCTGGCATTCTCGCGCGCGGCCGCAATGCAAGCCGTGATCGAGGCCGGGATGTCGGCGTCATAGGTGAGCGCGTGCACCAGCGAATAAAAATCGCCGTTCCATTCCAGGCCCGCAGGATTCCCGAGGGCGGCGAGTGCGCGCGTCCAGATGCCCTCTTCGCTGGTGCTCGAAGGATCCAGGGTCATGCTGAAGTTTACGTCGAGTACGCGCACCGTGTGCTCGGCGCGTTCCAAGTAGCGGCTCATCCAGTAGAGACTGTCGGCTACGCGCGAAAGCATTCGGTCTCCTGTGCGTGGAAGCTAGTCATGCAGCACCCAGGTATCCTTGCTGCCGCCGCCCTGCGATGAGTTGACGACGAGCGACCCCTTGCGCAGGGCAACGCGGGTAAGGCCGCCAGGCACGACCGTGACCTTGTCGCCGTAAAGGATATAAGGGCGCAGGTCGACGTGGCGCGGCTCGATCGAGGAGTTGGTCGCGTCGCCGAGCAGGCAGGGCGAGCGCGAGAACTCAAGCGTGGGCTGCGCGATGTAATTCCGCGGATGTGCCTCGATGCGCCTGGCGAAGTCGTCCTGCTCTGCTTTGGTCGAATGCGGGCCGATGAGCATGCCGTAGCCGCCGGATTCACCCACTGCCTTGATGACCAGCTTGTCCATGTTCGCAAGCACGTGCCGGCGCTGGACGGGATCGGTCATAAGAAAGGTTTCGACATTGGGCAGGATCGGCTCTTCCTTGAGGTAGTAGCGGATGATGGCCGGCACGTAGGCATAGAGGGCCTTGTCATCGGCCAGGCCGGTGCCGAAGGCGTTTGCGAGCGTCACGTTGCCGGCCCGGTAGGCGTTGAACAGACCGGCGACGCCCAGGATCGAGTCCGGGCGGAAAGCCAGGGGATCGATAAAGTCGTCATCGACCCGACGGTAGATCACGTCCACGCGCTTGAGCCCGCCGGTGGTGCGCATGTAGACAATGTTGTCGTGGATGACAAGGTCGCGACCTTCGACCAGCTCCACACCCATCTGCCGGGCTAGATAGGTGTGCTCGAAGTAGGCGGAGTTATACACGCCCGGTGTGAGCACGACGATGGTCGGCTCCGGACGGCCCTCGGGCGCAAGCGAGCGGAGCGAGGAGAGCAGCACCTGGGGATAATGCTCGATCGGCCGCACGCCGTATTCGCGAAAGATGTTGGGAAACGTCCGCTTCATCACGCGCCGGCTGGTGAGCATATAACTCACGCCGCTCGGCACCCGCAGGTTATCTTCAAGCACGCAAAAGCTGCCATCGTTGAGGCGGAGCAGGTCCGTGCCGGTAACGGCGATGTAGACGTTGCGCGGCACCTGCAGACCGCGCATCTCGCGGCGAAACTGGGGGCAACTGTAGACCAGCTCGCGAGGTACAAAGCCATCGGCCAGGATCTTGCCCTCGTTGTACACATCGCGCAGAAAGAGGTTGAGCGCGGTGATGCGCTGCACCAGGCCGCGCTCGATCACATCCCATTCCGCGCCGGTGATGATGCGCGGCAGCATGTCATAGGGGAAGATGCGCTCGGTGCCTTCTTTCTTGCCGTAGACGGTGAAGGTGATGCCCTGGGTCAGAAAGCTCATGTCGGCGGAGTGTTTCCGGCGCATAAGTTCCTCCTGAGGCAGATCCGTAAAGGTCTGCAGCAGCAGCTTGTAGTGCTCGCGGATCTCGCCATTGGGCTCAAACATCTCGTCAAAGGCGTGATCGAGGAAGTATGCGCGCAGGAAGCCGCTCTCAAAGCGGGCGGCAAGGGCGGGGGTGGTCCCGGCAATACTCATGGCTGCACCTCGGCTTCGACGCCGGTTCCCGCATGGGCCGCAACCGCGCCCTCGACCGGCCCGTGCTCGTCCAGCCAATCGGAGACGACGGAGAAGTGGCGCAGGTTGGCGATGCCGAACGAGGTAGTCAGCGCCACGTCGGATGCGTCGCGGCCAGTCGCCATCAGCACACGGCCCAGTCGGCGCGCGTTATGGCGCGCATCGCAGGTCCACCAGCGGTCCCCGAGATAGACCTCGAACCAGGCGCTGAAGTCCATGGCACTGGCCGAGAGCGGTACGCCGAAGTCGCCCAGGTAGCCGGTTGCATAGCGCGCCGGAATGTTGAGCGCCCGGCAGAAGGTGATGGCCAGGTGCTGAAAGTCCCGACAGACGCCGGCCCGCTCGGTGTACACGTCCAGAGCGGTCTTGGTGGAGCGGGCGTGGTGATAGCCGAACTGGACGATCTTGTAGACGTGCCCGATGACCGCCTGTACGCGATCCCAGCCCGGTTTGAGGTGCCCGAACAGGTCGAGCGCAACCGCGGAGAGCAGGTCGACCTCGCAGTAGCGGCTGTTGAGCAGGAACTGCAGCACATCATTCGGCAACTCCTGCACGGGAACTTCGCGCGCCGAAGGGTCGATCGGGTCCAGCTCGTTTGTACCTTCGATCAGCGTGGAGCAGGAGAGCCGCAGCATGCCGGCCGGGGCGTAGAGGCGAGTGCAGCGGTTGCCGAAGCTGTCAATGTAGCTGGTCAAGGGCAGCTCCGGGTCGGTGTGCATCTCGTCCGGCTCGAGCAGGTCTTTGTCGCGGCTCGGGTGCACGTGCAGCAGGGCGATCAGCGCGGTCGGGGCGGGCAGTTCGAAACGGAGGTCATATCCAAGGCGAATGAGCATCGAGGCTCCCAATCTCCGCGTCTCAGGCGCGCGGGTGCTCATGATCGTTTGCGTGGGCGCCGTCCCCGCAGTCGCTCGCTTGCTGAGTTTCCGGGACCGGGCTTCGAGGCTAGTGTTAAGAATTCAATACACTGAGATTTTTGGCAAGAAGCTTTTCAACCCTACCTGGTGTAGGGATGCCCCGCAGGGGGAGAGGGGGAAGAGCATTGCCGGCGCGCGCCCAGGGTGGCGTCGCCTCAAAAGAATCTCAAAGAGGGAGCGGCGGCAAAGGTTCGGGCCTGCCCACCGCATGGTCTGCGCGGTTGGCAGGCCTGCGGCCTCGGGCTCAAGGCCGCCCCGAACTACTTATCGAAGACCTGCGTCATCAGCTTGGACTCAAGCTTGTCCAGTTGTTGCAGCGTGTGCTCGACCACGGGCCGGTCTTCAACGGCAGCCGCGCTCAGGGTGCTCTTGAGCCGCAGGGCTGTCTGCCGCATCAGGATCTCGGCGTCCTTGACCTTCTTGGTATCGCGAGCCAGCCCGGTGTCCACCAGGCCGGCATAGTGTTCGACGCTGGCCAGCGTCGCCGCCGCCTCGCCGACCTGCCCGGCCGCCAACTGGTGGCTGGCCAACTCGGTCATGCCATG
The DNA here is from genome assembly GCA_964658225.1 of Vulcanimicrobiota bacterium. Lineage (GTDB taxonomy): Bacteria > Acidobacteriota > Terriglobia > Terriglobales > Acidobacteriaceae > EB88. Next base: position 3,505 of record CAZZYH010000007.1, read on the forward strand.
CATCAGCTGGACGTAGAGAAAGCATTGGTCTCGCAGCGAAGCGCGTTCGACCTTTCCCTGCAGCATGGTGAGGGCTTGGGTGTCAGGTTCGCCATCGGCCAGGGCATACACAGCGCTGGCCGGAACCAGGGTCAGCGTGAGGGCAAGAAGGGCAGCGTAGTAGCGCATGGGAAGGCGACCTCCTGCAGGTGCCAAACCGTGACGCGCGCCTTAGATCAGCGGGACAGAGCAACGAGCCGATGTTTGGCCTGCCACTCCTCGTCGGGAAACTTGCCCCCGGCGACCGCCAGGAACTGCTTGTACATTTCGACGGCGCGCTTCGTCTGGTGCAGAGTATCCCACGCCGTGGCTGCTAGGAAATAGGTAGCCGGCGTTTCTGTCATTACTTTTGATCGCATAGCGAGTGCGTCCAGAGTCAGCTGGGGCTGGTGGGTCTCGGAGGCGGCAAAGGCCAGGCTGCCCCAGGCGTCGCCGTTCTGCGCATCCAGGCGCGTGGCCTGCTGCAAAATCAGCACCGCGTCCGCGAAACGCTTCTGCCGGATCAGGTTATCGCCCCGCGAAGCGAGCAGCGCCGCGTCCGGGGCGGGCCCCCCTGGCGCGGTGAGCAGCTGCACATAGAGCGGGTCAGCCGTCGCCGCGTCGCCGCCATGGGTGTAGAGGTCGGCCAGCATCCGCGCGACATTGCGATCGTCCGGTTGCGCGGTGTGAAGGGTCTCGAGGACCGCTTCCGCCTCTGCCGCTTTGTTTTCGGCCACCAGCACGTTGGCCAGCTGGGTGTTGAGCACCGGGTCCGATGGGGCGCGGCTCAGTGCTTTCCGCAGCAGCAGCTCCGCATCAGGGTACTGCGCCCTGGCAATGAGCAGGTGGACCAGGCCGCCCGTGGCCTGGAGCGGGATCTCCCCGGTGGCAGGCGCCGCGGCCAGCACCCGCCGATAGGCCTCCTCGGCCGTGTCCGGGTCCCCGGCCGCCTCCGCGATTTCTGCCGTAAGCAGGGTGTCGGCCGGGGTCTCCGGGGAAAGCTTGAGCGCGGCCAGCAATGCCTGCCGAGCTCCTTCCGGGTCGCCTGCCAACAGCAGGTGAGCGAGCGCGCGCTGGGCCTGGGCCTGCGCCGCCGGGTTGGCGGGGTTCGGCTCGAGGTGGGTCGCGGCTTCAAGTTCCCCCAGGGCCTTGGCCGGCTCCCTCGGAGCGAGCAGCAGGCCCAGCGCCAGGTGCGCTTCAAACTGCTGCGGATCCGCGGCGATGGCCTTGCGGTAGTAGGCCTCGGCCGGTTCCCGGTGCTCCTCGGCGTCTTCGAGGTAGCCGCGGTCAAAGAGCGCCCGGCCGTCTTCGGGGTGCGTGGAAAGGTAGGGGTCGAGCAGCGCTTTGGCGCCGGCGTAATCCTTTGCTTCAAGCCTGGTTTCTGCCTCGATCAGCGGCGCTGCGATCTGCGCACCCGATGACGGAGGGCCGGATGGCGCCGCGGCGTCCGTGGCTCCCGGGGGCAGGCTGGCCGACTGCGCCCTCGCGGCGGCTACTCCCAGCAGGACGATCAGAGCCGCGCCGGCCGAGCAGCGTAGCTTCATGCCAGCACCTCTGAGAGCCGCTCGCGGCGTGAGCTGAGCGCCCGCGCCAGCCACCGGCCGGTGTGCGAGAGTTCGTTCCGCGTGATCGATTCCGGGGTTCCGGCTACGACCACCTGGCCCCCGCCTGATCCCCCCTCCGGACCCATATCGATGACCCAGTCGGCCGACTTGATCACGTCCAGGTTGTGCTCGATTACCACCAGCGAGCCGCCGCCGTCGAGCAGTTTGCGGAAGGCGGTCAGCAGCTTGCTTACATCGTCAAAGTGCAGCCCTGTGGTCGGTTCGTCGAGCACGTAAAGCACCCGGCTACCGCCCTTCTTGATGCCACCGGTGGCCGAGCGGGCCGCGGCCAGGTGCGAGGCCAGCTTGACCCGCTGCGCCTCGCCTCCGGAGAGCGTGGTGGCGGACTGGCCAAGCCGAACGTAGCCAAGCCCCACTTCATCGAGCACGGCCAGCTTGTCGACGATCTTTGGGTTGCCGGCCAGCAAGCGCACCGCCTCCTTCACCGTCATCGCCAGCAGTTCGTGGATGTTCTTGTTCTTGTACCTGACTTCGAGCACGCTCGATTTGTAACGAGTGCCGCTACATTCCTCGCAAGGCAGTTCGACATCGGCGAGAAACTGCATCTCGACGGTGACCGTGCCATCGCCATCGCACGCGTCGCAGCGGCCGCCCGGCACGTTGAAAGAGAAGTGACCCGCGGCATAACCGCGCCGCTCGGCCTCCGGCTGGGAGGCGTAGAGTTCGCGAATGGCATCGAAGGCCTTGATGTAGGTCACGGGATTGGAGCGCGGGGTGCGGCCGATCGGGTTCTGGTCCACGAGCACGATATCGTTGAGCCGGTCTGCATTCTTGATCTCGCGGTAGCAGTGGGAGGGGTCGCCGCCTTCGGTTCGTCCGAGTTCGTGCGCGACCGCGCGATAGAGCACCTCGTGTACCAGCGTCGACTTACCCGAGCCGGAGACGCCGGTGATGCAAACCAGCAGGTTAAGGGGAATATCTACGTCCACGCCCTTCAGGTTGTTTGCCCGTGCGCCGCGCAGACGCAGCCAGTCCTTGCCCGTGGGTGCAGGCGTCTCGCGGCGCCTTGTTGGAACAGGGATGGTGAGTTGCCCGCTGAGATAGCGGCCCGTGATCGAATCAGGATCGGAGGCAACTTTGCTGACAGTGCCAGCGGCAAGCAGGCGGCCACCGTACTCACCTGCGCCCGGGCCCATGTCGAGCAGATAATCTGCCGATTCGATCACGTCCGGATCATGCTCGACGACCAGGATCGTGTTGCCCAGGTCCCGCAGTGCGTGCAGGATGCGGATGAGTTTCTCGGTGTCCCGCGGATGCAGGCCGATCGAAGGCTCATCGAGAACATAGAGAGCGCCGACGAGCTGCGAGCCGAGCGAGGTTGCGAGTTGGATGCGCTGCGCCTCGCCGCCAGAGAGCGTGGAGGCGAGCCGGTCGAGCGTAAGGTAGTCGAGCCCCACCGCGTCGAGAAATCGTAACCGCTGCTGTATCTCTTTGAGGATCGAGCCGGCGATCTCCGTCTGCATGGGTGTCAGCTGCATGCCGGCAAAGAGGGCGTGGGCAGCCGAGATGGTCAGCGCGGCGGCCTCGCAGATGTTGACGCCGGCAAGGCGAACCGCGCGCGCTTCTGCGCGCAGCCGCTGGCCCTTGCACTCCGGGCAGCGCGCATAGCCGCGGTACTTTGAGAGCATCACGCGCACATGTAGCTTGTACTTCTTGGTGTCCATGAGTGAAAAGAAACCATGCACGCCGAGAAAGGATCCCTGCCCATCGAGGATGAACTGCTGCTGGTCCGGCTCAAGGTCATGCCAGGCGACGTTGGTCGGAATGTTGTGCGCCTTGGCCACGCGCTTGAGATCAAGCTGGTAGGCGCGGTACTTGGGGCGCATGAAGGGGTCGATGGCCCCGTCATCGATCGACTTCGACTTGTCGGGAATGATGAGGTCGAGATCGAAATCGATCGTGTTGCCAAAGCCCTGGCAGCGGGGGCAGGCGCCAAAGGGATTGTTGAAAGAGAAGAGGCGCGGCTCGGGGTCGGCGTAGACGCGGTGGCAGGTCTTGCACTCAAACGCTGTCGAAAACCGCAGGCGTTGGCGCGGGGTTGCTTGCGGTAAGTCGCCGGTGCGGGGAACCACCTCGAAGAGGATTTCGCCGCACTCGCGATACCCGATCTCGACCGCGTCCACGATGCGTGCGCGACTCTCTGCAGAGAGCGCGATGCGATCGACGAGCACATAGACGGGAAGCGCAAAGTTGATCTCGAGCAGCGACTCAGGTGTGGAGAACTCGTAGACCGTGTCGTTCTGATAGAGGCGGTTGAAGCCTCGGCCACGTAAGTCCGTGAGGCGCTCCCGCATCTCCGACGAGAGCGCGCCGGGCGGCGCTGCTGCTTTTTTGGCTGCCGCTTTCTTGGCAGCGGCCTGCGTGCTCGCGCGGCGCTCCCGGGGCGGGGAGAGCGGCTCGGCCGATGGGCGCGGCGGGGCCGCGGCCTTGACCGGGAAAATCGCATGCAGGCGCGTGCCTGGAGCAAGAGCGAGCACGGCTGCGGCGATCTCGTCGACCGAATCGCGCCGGACGATGCCGTCACACACGATGCAGTGCACCGTGCCGCAGCGCGCGTAAAGCAGGCGCATGTAGTCGTAGATCTCGGTTGCGGTGGCGACGGTCGAGCGCGGATTACGCGTGGAGTTCTTCTGCTTGATGGCGATTGCCGGTGCGAGTCCGTCGATCAGATCGGCGTCCGGCTTTTCGATGCGCTCGAGGAACTGGCGCGCGTAGGCTGAGAGCGATTCGACATAGCGGCGCTGGCCTTCGGCGTAAATCGTGTCAAAGGCGAGCGAGCTCTTGCCGGAGCCCGAGACGCCGGTCACCACCGTCAGCTTGCCATGCGGGATATCGCAATCGACGTTCTTCAGATTATGCGTCCGAACGCCGCGCAGTGTGATCTGGTCGTTCAAGCCTGGGGCTCCTGGGGCGCGGGCGAATCAAAGATTGCACCGAGAAAGAGCAAAATGCCTCCGCACACGATTGCCGAGTCGGCGACGTTGAAGTCCGGCCAGTGATAGTGCCAGATGTAGACCTCGAGAAAGTCGGTCACCACCTTGTACTGGATGCGGTCCCACGCATTGCCGAGCGCGCCCCCGAAGATGAGTGCGAGCGCGAGCGCGGTGGCTGAGAAGCGGCGGCCGATACGCAGCAGCACAACGAGAACCGCGGCGGCTGCGATGAGCGAGAATGAGGTGAGCAGCCAGCGCGTGCGCTCTTCGGGCGCGTTGTTGAAGAGCGAAAAAGCAGCGCCCCCGTTGAGCACATGCGTGATGCGAAAGATGTGCTTGATGACGACGATGCCGTCGCCCTCGACCACGTGCTTGTCCACCCAAAGCTTGGTGGCGCGATCGAGCGCGATGATCGCGACGGAGATCGCGATGAGCGGCGCACGCCAGTCGCGGGGACCGGGGGAGGCATGGCTCATGCCGACACCAGCTCGCCAGTCTGGCGGGAGTAACCCATGGCATCGAGCGCCTCGGCACAGCGTCCGCAGACTTCGTGCCAGGGGCCATAGTCTGCTGTGTCAGTGCGATAGTTCCAGCACCGAGCGCACTTGGCGCCGTTCGCTCGGGACAGGATGGGCGTCGCGATCCCGAGCTGTGGGTGCACATCGGGACGGGAGCCATCTCGATCCCCGTGACGCGAGTCCACGCCCGGCATCGATGCACTCTCAGAGGCAGGGGCCGGCAGTTGCAACAGGCGGACCTGGGAGACGTTGAGAAACTCCTTCAGCGCGGGAAGATACCGCTCCAGGAGCGCATACGTGGCTGGCTCGGCGGGAATGGCCACCTGGATCTCACTCGACTTGCCAATCTCTTTCTGCTGACGTTTGTTCTCGATGTTGACCAGGACGGAATCTCGGATGCTGAAGAGCCGCTTCCAGTCGCGGTCGATCTCCTCAAAGGATACTTGGCTGAGCGCGAGACCGTTGGGAAAGCTTGCCATGTGCACGCTCTCTTCGCGCCCTTCCACCTCGGGCAGATGCTCCCAAACCTCATCCGCCGTGAAGCTTAAGATGGGCGCGATGAGACGGACAAGGGCCTCTGCAATCCTCCAGATGACCGTTTGTGCTGCCCTCCGCGCACGGCTGGCCGGCGCGAAGGTGTACATGCGATCTTTCAGGACATCCAGATACAAAGCGCTTAGATCAACGATGCAAAATTCATTCACTGCCTGGTAGACGCGGTGAAACTCCACGGCGTCGTACCACGCGGTAACTTTCTCGACTAGATCGCGTGTACGCGCGAGCATGTATCTGTCCAGCGGCTCTAAGTCGTCATAGGCAACTTGATGGGCGGCAGGCACAAACCCGTGCAGGTTCCCGAGCAAGAACCGAAACGTGTTGCGCAGCTTGCGATAGTTATCGGCTACCCGCTGCATCAGGTTTTCGCTCGCTGCCACATCTTCGCGGAAGTCGACCGAGGCGACCCAGAGCCGCACGATCTCTGCGCCCAGCCGCTCGGAGATATCCACAGGGTCCACGCCATTGCCAAGCGACTTGGACATGGCGCGGCCTTGTTCGTCGAGCGTCCAGCCGCTGGTTGCGACCTTTCGGTAGGGCGAGCCCTGATCCTGGCTCGTGCCGACCGAAGTCAACAGGGACGTGTGAAACCAGCCGCGGTACTGATCGCCACCTTCAAAATACAAATCAGCCGGCGTACCCAGCCCGGGGTCTGCGTCCAGTACCGCGCGCCAGCTCGAACCCGAATCAAACCACACATCGAGGATGTCAGTCTCTTTCTCAAAGGAGTCAAGCGCCTTGCAGCTGGGGCAGGCAAAGCCTGCGCCAAGCAGCTCGGAGACACTCTGCCTGTGCCAGGCATCCACACCGTGCTCGAGAAACAAAGCGACGATGCGTGCGTTCACCTTGCGATCCTTGAGCGGCTTGTGGCACCCGCTGCACAGGAACACGGCGACCGGCACGCCCCACACCCGCTGGCGCGAGATGCACCAGTCCGGGCGCGTTTCGATCATGTTGGCGATGCGCTCCCGCCCCCACCCCGGGTCCCACTCGATCTCGTCGCGGATCAGCTGCAGTGCTCGCTCGCGAAAGGTCCGATCTCCCTGGTCGGTGGCATCTTCGTCCGAGTGAGAGCGAGAGAGCTTGGAGTAGGGCATCGCCGTCTCCATCCCGATAAACCACTGCTCGGTCGCACGAAAGATGACCGGCCGGTGGCAGCGCCAGCAGTGCGGGTAGGAGTGATAGATCTCGGCCCCACCCATCAGTGCGCCCCGTGCCTGCAGCAGCTTGACGATCTCCGGATTCGCCTCAAAGACGGTCTTGCCTTCGTACTCTGGCAGGCCGTTGCGCAGTTGCCCGCCATTGTCGACGTTGCAGGTGGCCTCGAGCCCGTACCGCATGCCGGTCAGAAAATCATCCGCGCCATGCGCGGGCGCCGTGTGCACGGCACCGGTCCCTTGCTCGGTGGTTACGTACTCCGCGTTCACGCCGAGGATCGAGCGATCGAGGAATGGATGCTCAAAGCTCGCGCGATCGAGCGCCGCACCTTTGAAGCGCGCCACCACCGCGGCGCGCGCCAGCCCGCAGGCCTCGCGCACCGCCGGCGCCAGCGCCTCCGCTACTAGGTACGTTTCACCCTCCTGCTCCAGCGCCACGTAGTCCAACTCGGGGTGAAAGGCGATGGCGAGCGAGGCGGGCAGCGTCCAGGGAGTCGTCGTCCAGATGATCGCCCAGACGCGTTTGCCGGCCAGCGTAGGGGCGAGCGCCGCGGCCGGGCTAGTCAGCGCGTAGCGTACATAGACGCTGGGGCTGGTGTGCATCTCGTACTCAACCTCGGCCTCGGCCAGCGCGGTGCGGTCGTGGATGCACCAGTACACGGGCTTCAATCCCTTGTAGACAAAGCCCTGCTCGAAGAAGCGGTAAAAGGTCGCAAGCGTGGCCGCCTCATATTCTTTCGACATGGTCAAATAGGGCTTCTGCCAGTCGCCAAAGACGCCGAGGCGGACAAACTGGGTACGCTGCAGATCCACATACGTCTGCGCATAGGCCCGGCAGGCGCGCAGAAACTCCTCCGCCGGCATCTCGAGCTTTTTGCGGCCCAGCTGCTCGTCGACCTTGATCTCGATCGGCAGACCGTGGCAGTCCCAGCCCGGTACGTAGGGCGCGTCGTAGCCCTGCATGGTCCTGGACTTGACCACAAAGTCCTTCAGGCACTTGTTGAGCGCGTGCCCCAGGTGGATCGGTCCATTGGCGTAGGGCGGTCCGTCGTGGAGGACGTACTTCTTTGCGCCCTTACGGGCGGCGCGGATCTGCTGGTAGAGCCCATCGGCCTGCCACCTAGCCAGCCGCGCCGGCTCCTGCTGAGGCAGGTTGGCCTTCATGGGGAAGTCGGTTTTCGGGAGCGTGAGCGTCGCCTTCAGCTCCGGGATGGTCCGGGCGACGGTCTGTGCCGGCGCCGCCGGGATAGGCGTAGTGTCTGCCATGTGCTTGGTCTCGAGCCTCGTGGGTGGGAATGCGGTGACCTAGGCGGTTCTTGCTGAAGACTCCATTGTATCGCCGTGATACCGACCGACGCTGCGGATGCGTCTACAAGGTGGAGTGCCGCGTCTAGAAAACGGGCCGTCTTGGAAAGTACCGCGGTACTTTGCCCATCCGGTTCCCTCGCGGCCTCAAACGAGACAGCCGAGGGCGCGCTCCTCCATAATGGAGTGCAAGTGGCGGTGGCAGTGGAAGCCGGCCAGGAAGACAAACAGGGGGCGTCGCGCGGGCGCTCCCGGCAGCCAGCGATGCAGCGAGCCGCGGCTCGGACGGGAAGGACTATGAGCAACGACCTTTTGACTCGCCCGGAGGTAGAATCGCGGCCGGCCCACCTGCAAAATGACCATACCTCCCTGCTGCCGGCGGATGCAGAGGGTTCGGTCTGGGCCTCGCTGGTCTCGAACCTGCGCGATGTCTTCCAGCCGCAGAAGCTCCCGCCGCTGGAGTTGACCTCGACCCCTGTGCCGGTAGGCGACCTGCTGGCCGAGAAGCGCGGGCCGCTATCGAGCAGCCTTTCGATCGGCACGCACGTGCTGATCATCGCGCTGATCATCGGTCTTTTTCTCTGGGGGCGTATGCACCCCAAGCCTGTCGTCAAGCAAGCCATCCTGACGCCGATGGACATCTCGGCATTCATTCCCGTCGCGCCCAAGATGGCGCGCCTGGCGGGGGGCGGCGGCGGTGGCGGCAACCACGAGATTATCGCGCCTAGCAAGGGCAAGCTGCCCAAGATGGCCAAGGTGCAGGTCACCCCGCCGCAGGTGCTCAAGGTCGACCATCCCAAGCTTGCCGTTGACCCCTCGATCGTGATGCCGCAGCCGATCAAGCTGCCGGACACGAACATGCCCAACCTCGGCATCCCGCAGTCCTCGCAGGTCACGCTTTCCTCGCAAGGGTCGGGTTCCGGCTCCGGTTTTGGCAGCGGGCACGGCGGTGGGATGGGTTCGGGCTCGGGTGGCGGCGTAGGGCCGGGTTCCGGCGGCGGTACGGGCGGCGGCGTCTACCATCCGGGCGGTGGCATCTCGACGCCGAAGATCATCTACTCGGTCGATCCGGAGTTCTCAGACGAGGCGCGGCGCGCGAAGTACCAGGGCGTGGTCGTCATCTCGCTGATCGTCGATGCGCAGGGAAATCCGCAGCACGTGCGTGTGGTGCGGCGACTGGGCATGGGGCTGGACGAGAAGGCGGAAGAGGCGGTCAAGCAATACAAGTTCAAGCCGGCGCTTATGCAGGGGAAGGCGGTGCCGGTGGAGATCAACATCGAGGTAAACTTCCAGCTGTTCTAAGGTAGCGGGGCTCGGCGTTGCGGTCTTCGGGTGCTTCGTCCCTGCGATTGCGATCCTGACCGGTCTGCTTGCATGTGCCCCTCGCCAGCAGGGACAAAGCCGCCGCCCCGTGGCCGGGCTTAACGGCGCTCTCGAGGTCATCATCATCTGCGTGATTGCTCGCGGGGATGCCCTAAATCCGTTTTCGAAAATCTCCCCGCCGTTGTGAAAGACTCTCGTCTTGCTCCCAAAGCTCGCCCTGCCGGAGCCGTCCATCCAGGTGCGATAGCCCGTCAGGTCATCGTTTCCACGTGGATCGCGCGTCACTTCATCCCCCCTTACCGCCACCGCCCTTCACTTTATTGCCCGTAAAGTCAAAGACGCCGAGCCAGGCATGCGGGTCCAGTTCGCGGCAGCCGCCCTGCATCAGAACTCTGACTGCAGCACGCGTCCGCTGCTTGGCTGCATCCTACCGGTTTGGGAACTTCCTAGGAGTCACGCATGCCATACATAAAAGCGCAGGACGGAACCGAGCTTTACTACTACGACTGGGGCACAGGCGCGCCGGTTGTGCTTATCCATGGCTGGCCGCTCACATCGGCAAGCTGGGAAGGCCAGGCGCGGGTGCTGGCGGAGAACGGATTTCGCGTCATCGCCTATGACCGGCGCGGCTTCGGGCGCAGCGATTGGCCGTTCACCGGTTACAACTACGACACGCTGGCGACCGATCTCGGCGCCGTGCTCGATACGCTCAACCTGCAGGGCGCAACGCTGGTTGGCTTTTCGATGGGTGGGGGCGAAGTTGCCCGGTACCTGGCCCGGTACGGCTCGGCGCGTGTGGCCAAGGCTGTCTTCCTCTCCGCCGTGACTCCCTACCTTATGAAGACGGACGACAATCCGGAAGGCGTGGACAAGAAGGTCTTCGAAGGGATCCTGGAGAACCTGGTCAAGGACCGCCCCGCGTTTCTGCAGCAGTTCGCACAGATGTTCTACGGCCGTACACTGGTCAACCACACCGTCTCCGAGCCGTTTCTCGAGTTCACCCAGGCCATGGCGCTGACCGGCTCGCCCAAGGCAACGATCGATCTGGTGCACGCCTGGAGCGGGACCGACTTCCGCGACGACCTGGCAAAGATCGCCGTGCGCACACTGGTGATTCATGGGACGGGCGATGCGACGGTGCCGATCGATGCCTCCGGACGAAGGACGGCCAAGCTCGTGCCTCACGCGGAACTGCTGGAGTATGAGGGCGCGCCGCACGGGCTCAACGCCACCCACGCAGACAAGCTGAACGCCGACCTGCTCTCGTTCCTGAGGAGTTGATCCGCAGCACCGGGCCCCAGGGCAACCCCGCCGCACCGCCGGCCGCCGAGCGCGGCGGGTGGCGGTGCTGGAAGGGCACTTGCCTCCAGGTGGCGAGGGTCGGCGGCCGGGCGAGCTATGGTATCCTTGCGTCATACACTTAGGAAGTGGATTGTCTCGAATCAAGCAATAGGAGTAACGCACACTCGTGCTGGCACCTGCTAAGAAGACCGACCTTATCTCACGCTTTCGGACCCATGAAAGCGATACCGGCAGCCCCGAAGTGCAGATCGCGATCTTGAGCGAGCGCATCGGCGAGCTCACCGAGCACTTCAAGAGTCACGCGAAGGATCATGCTTCCCGCCGTGGTCTGCTGATGCTTGTCTCCAAGCGCCGCCGTCTTCTGGACTATCTCAAGACGAACGACACCGACCGCTATCGCGAAGTGATCGGCAAACTCGGCATCCGCAAGTAGCGCGGAGAATCGAGCCACTTGCCCCTTCCGCGCACGCGACAGAATCTCCGGCAACGAGGGCGGCGCTCACACGAGTCCGCCCTATTTGCTTTGCGCGCTCCAAAAGCCCTCCCGACCTTCTCCCCGACCCTGTTTCGATCCGTAGCAGAGCACACGCCCGCGCTTCGCCTGGGAGCGCATGCGTGCGTCTGTCCATCGAAAGGTCGTACCCCCGTCCGCACCAAAGAACATTGTGAAATGAGGAACGTATGAAAGAGGAAGTTACAGTCGAGCTTGCCGGTGGCAAGCACCTGACCTTTGAGACTGGCCGCATGGCCAAGCAGGCGCCCGGCGCCGCGCTCGTCACCCACGGTGACAGTGTTGTACTCGCCACCGCGGTGGCCTCGCCAGAACCGAAAGAAGGCATCGATTTCTTTCCCCTCACCGTGGACTACCGCGAGTATGCCTACGCCGGTGGACGCATTCCGGGGGGCTTTATCAAGCGCGAAGGCCGGCCGTCGGAGAAGGAGATCCTGACCTCCCGGCAGATCGATCGCCCCATCCGGCCGCTGTTCCCGGAGACCTTCCGCAATGAGACCCAGGTGATTGCCTTCGTGTTTTCAGCGGACAAGGAAAACGATCCGGATGTGATCGGAATCAACGCTGCCTCGGCCGCGCTCGCGCTCTCCGATATTCCGTTCGACGGGCCTGTCGGGGCGGTTCGCGTCGGGTATGTGGGCGGCGAGTACGTCATCAATCCAACCTATGCCCAGCGCAAGGAGAGCACGCTCAACATTACCGTGGTCGGCACCGCCGATGGCATCGTGATGATCGAGTCAGGGGCAAAAGGCGTGACGGAGGAGATCGTCCTCGGCGCGATCGACTTTGCGCATACCGAGATCAAGAAGATCGTGGCTGCGATCAACGAGCTTGTCGCAAAGGCCGGCAAGCCCAAGCGCACGGTCTCTGCGGTCGAGCATGACGAGCACTATTACAACGAACTGGTCGCAAAGGTCAGCGACCGGCTCAAGGACGCGCTCGACACCCATGCCCACGCGAAGCTGGAAAGCGCCGCGCTGGTCAAGGGCATCAAGGACGAGCTCGCAGCCGAGATCAAGCAGCTGCCTGAAGATCAGCAGGGTGCGGCCAAGAAGAAGCTGTCCAAGTACTACGAACTGCTGCGCGAAAATATCTTCCGCCAGCAGGTCACCAAGGATCGCATCCGCCCCGACCGTCGCGCTTTCGACCAGATCCGCCAGATCTCGATTGAGACTTCGGTCCTGCCGCGCACCCATGGCTCGGCCTTGTTTACACGCGGCGAAACCCAGGCGCTGGTCACCGTCACACTCGGCACCGGCGACGACTCGCAGCGGCTGGAAGGCTTCGAGGGCGAGCAAAAGAAGCGCTTCATGCTGCACTACAACTTTCCGCCGTTCTCCGTTGGTGAGACAGGACGGATGACCGGCACCGGCCGTCGCGAGATCGGCCACGGCGCACTTGCCGAGCGCGCCATCCTTGCCGTTCTGCCGACTGAAGATGAATCCCCTTACGCGATCCGTATTGTCTCGGACATTCTGGAGTCGAACGGCTCGTCGTCGATGGCCTCGGTCTGCGGCGCGAGCTTGGCGCTGATGGACGCCGGGATCCCGATCAAGGGCGCCGTGGCCGGCATCGCGATGGGCCTGGTCAAGGAGGGCGAGGATTACGCCATCCTGACCGACATTGCGGGCGCCGAAGACCACTACGGCGACATGGACTTCAAGGTGGCGGGAACGCGCGAAGGCATCACCGCGCTGCAAATGGATATCAAGATCGGCGGCATCACCACCACCATCATGCGAGAGGCCATGGAACAGGCCCGTCGCGGCCGGCTCTACCTGCTCGACATTATGGATGAGGCGCTCGGCTCGACGCGCGAGATCAAGTCCAAGCACGCGCCCCAGATCAAGACGCTTCAGATTCCGACCGACAAGATTCGCGATCTGATCGGACCTGGCGGCAAGATGATCCGCTCCATCATCGAAGCGACCCAGGTCAAGATCGACGTGGACGATACGGGCCGCGTGAACGTCGCCTCGTCGGACGCGGACGGCTTGCAGCGCGCACTTGAGATGATCTCGAACCTGACCGCTGTGCCGGAGATCGGCAAGACTTACCTGGGCAAGGTGGTGCGCCTGGCCGAGTTTGGCGCCTTCGTCGAGCTCTTCCCCGGCACCGATGGGCTGCTCCACGTCTCCGAGATCGCCGAGCATCGCGTCAAGGAGGTCAAGGACGAGCTGAAGGAAGGCGACCAGGTGATGGTCAAGGTCCTCGGCATCGAAGGCAACCGCATCAAGCTCTCCCGCAAGGCGCTGCTTAAGGAACAGCGTGAGAAGCTAGGGCTGCCGCTGCCCGCGCAGGAGGGTGGTTCCGGACGCGGGGAGCGGTCAGATCGCTTCGAACGGCCGGATCGCCAGGCGCGTACCGAGCCGATCGAGCGGCAGCCCAGCTCGAACGCCAGCACCATTACGATCGAAGGCGGCGAGGAACTCGACGATGAGTTTGACGGCACCGACGAAGGAGAAGACGGCGATGAGCCGAATTTCAACACCGACGGCAGTGTTGTCACCTCACCCGCGGGCGGCTCGCCGGTTGCGCGGGGTGCGAACGCTCCGAACGGCCAGCAGCGTCGTCGTCGTCGTGGGCGCATGGGCGGCGGCGGGCGTGGGCCGGGCGGCGGCGCTCGATAGACTGTAGCTGCTTGCGGGCGCGCCGATCGCTTCGGCGAAAGGCGCATGGTGAACACGGCTGATCGAGACATCCCCGTCTCTTCAGCTCTTCCGTAGAGTGTCATCCTGAGCGCAGCGAAGGACTTGCGCTTGCCCTGTGTCAGGCAAAGAGCGACAGCCTCTCGCCTAGCTCCGGATGACACGCTTGATGGGCGGTCGCCGCAATCCTTTGCGAAAGGCTTCTATGGCAGCTACACGGTCCTCGGCGGCGCTGCTCCTTGCGCTCGCCCTGCTGTGGGGCAGCTCGTGGATTGCCAACAGCATGCTCGTGGACGCAGGCGCCCCGCTGCACATCTCGGTTCTACGCTACCTACTGGCCTGCTTGTCGATCGCGCTGTTCCTCATCGGGCGGCGACTCGTTGCTCGTGGGCAGCCGCCTACTCGGCCCGGGCCAGCTTCCTGCCATGCTCACGCGTCAGCGGCTCCGGAGACCGTGCCTCGGATCGATCCTTCGTTTGCGCGGGCTGCGGACCCGCCCCAGGCGTGGTACCGGATCGGCATCCTCCTCGGTCTCTCGATGTTTGCGGTGCCTGGCCTGCTGCTCGTCTGGGCGGACGCGCACGGGGCCGCGGCCTGGACGCCGATGCTCTACGCGGGGCTACCGCTCGGCCTGCTGCTGGCGCGGGGGCAGGTGCGTTCCGCCGCCATTCTCGGTCTCGGTGGAATGCTCCTGCTGCTCGACGGATCGCTGCCGGTGTCGAGCGGCAAGCTCTTGTGGGCGCTGCCGGTTGCCGCGGCCGTGGCCCTGCAGGGGTGGTCGCTGCTCTACGTTCGCCGCTCCCCGGCTCCGGCCAGCTCGCTTGCCTGCATGTTGGTACAGATGCTTACGGCTGTTTCGGCTACAGAGCTGGTGCTCAGATTCTGGCCGGAGCAAGCGCAGGGTTCGCCCCTGCAATCCTGGCCGGCTTCTTCGCTGGGAGCCCTGTGTTTCCTTGCCGGACCAGCCACCGCCGCGGCCTACCCCCTCTACTACCGGCTGCTGGAGCGGCTGGAACCGGCCCAGCTCGCAGCCTCGGCGTGGGCGCAAACCCTGATTGCGGTGGCTGAGAGTGCCCTGTTGCTACGGCAGCCGCCCGGGTTGCCGAGGATTGCAGCGGCCTGCCTGCTGGTTGTCTGTCTGGCATCCATGCTTCGCGAAGAACCCGGAGAGCAGTCGGGCCTGGGTCTGTCTCTTGTCTAGCCTCCTGGACGCGGGCCGCTCGCAGTGTTCCGGATCGATGCGCGAAGAGTGGTGTGCGGGGACCGGGGTCTCAGGCCCGCGCCTCAGGCTTTCCAGGCGCCGAGCTCTTTGCGCACCGTGACGAGCTGTCCAAGGTGATAGCTGGTGTGATCGATGGCCAGCAGGACCTCGCGCAGGATGGTCTGGCCCTGGCCCCACGGAATGGGTGCTTCGAGGTCCGTTTCCGGCTTCTCGACGAGGGCCTCAAACGCAGACAGGTCCGCGAGAAAGCTGGCCAAGGAAGCCTCCCAGGCATGCTTGTCGGGCGGGGCTTCCGAGCCGGGCCAGTAGTCGTCCGGCCACTCGGGCGCGATATAGGCGGGATTGGTCGAGAACTCGAGCAGATCATGCAAGGTAAAACGCAGATGTTCGAGCAACTGCCAGGCCGTATGCGTTGCGCCTGCCGGTTTTGCTCCGTAATGCTGCTCCGGGAAACCGGCCAGCGCGGTTGCCGGGTCCACATGCGCGCTTCCCCCGCGGAGGAACTCGAGAAGGTGAAAGCGGAGGATGCTGGAGTGCGCGGGGGATGACGTTGTGGCGTTAGACATCGGAAGCCCTCCTGACGATAGGATGATAGGCCGGCCACTCTGCGCCGCTTGCCGAGGTGGAAAAGATCGGCTCAGGCTTCGAGCGCGACAGCCTCACGCTTGTCGGCGAACACATTGCCCATCCTGCGGATCTGCGCTCCCACGCCGCGCAACTTCTCTTCGATGTGCTCATAGCCCCGGTCCATGTGGTAGACCCGGTCGAGGATCGTCTCGCCATCGGCAACCAGCGCCGCCAGCACCAGCGAGGCCGAGGCACGCAGGTCCGAACACATCACGACCGCCGCCGAGAGCGGCGTTTTGCCTGTCACCGTCGCGGTGCGTCCGTCGAGCTTGATATTGGCGCCCAGGCGGATCAACTCCGACACATGCATGAAGCGGTTCTCGAAGATGTTTTCGGTGATCAGCGAGACACCCGCAGCCTGGGTGGCGAGCGCCATGTACTGTGCCTGCATATCGGTCGGGAAGCCCGGATACTCCTGGGTAGCCATGTCGGCCGCCCGGAGATTGCCTTCCGAGCGCACACGCAGAGAATCCTTGCCGAGCACCTCGATGCGCGCCCCCGCTGCTTCGAGCTTTGCCGTGACGGCGGTCAGGTGCGCCGGGTTACAGTTGGTCACGCAGAGATCGCCTCCGGTGATCGCGCCGGCGACCAGAAACGTGCCCGCCTCGATGCGGTCCGGATTGATGCGGTGGCGGACGCCGTGCAGGCGGTCGACTCCCTGCACCCGGAGTGTCGAGGTACCCACACCTTCGATCTTGGCGCCCATGCCGATCAGCATGGTGGCCAGGTCGGTGACCTCGGGCTCACAGGCGCAGTTTTCAAAAAGCGTCTCGCCCTCTGCGAGTACAGCGGCCATGAGCAAATCTTCTGTACCGGTAACGGTGATCTTGTCGAAGCGAATCTGCGCCCCGCGCAGACGCTGGGCGCGCGCCTCGATGTAGCCGTGCTCGTAGCTGATCACCGCGCCCATCTTTTCCAGGCCGGCGATATGCAGGTCGATCGGCCGGCCGCCGATCGCGCAGCCGCCCGGCATGGCCACGCGGGCCAGCCCGGTGCGCGCCACCAGCGGACCAAGCACGAGCGAAGAGGCGCGCATGGTCTTGACGATCTCGTACTTGGCAACCGGGTCAGAGAGCACAGCGCAACTGACGGTGGTGCGGTGCTGGGCGCGCCCGTAGCCCAGTTCGACCTCTGCGCCCATGGAGACCAGCAGGCGCCGGTCGGTCTCGATATCCTGCACCTGGGGAATGTTCTCAAGCACCACTTCATCCGCGGTCAGGATCGCGGCAGCCATGCAGGGCAGGGCGGAGTTCTTAGCGCCGCTCACGCGGATGGTACCGAGCAGCGGGTTGCCGCCGCGTATGACAAATTTATCCATGGCAGGTGTGGAGCGCTCCAGCGTGCGAATTCTCATCAGTTTATATCCCCGTGGGCGCCGTGTTCGAACAAGGTGGCGAGAGAGTACACTGGTGCGCGATATGCGTCTTCTCGCCGCCGTATGGCTGCTCCCCGTTGCTTTGTTCGTCTCCGCCTGCGCACAGCCGCAAGCTGCGCCGGCCGCAAACCTGATCGTCGCGACCCATGCAGGCTCATGGCGCGGCAAGCTGCAGGACACTCCGGGCGGCCCGGCGCGGGCTTTTCTCGGTATCCGCTACGCAGCCCCGCCGGTCGGTGATCTCCGCTGGAAACCGCCGATGGCTGCGCTGGTCTTGAAAGGTGTGGCCGATGCGACGAGCTTTGGCCCGCGTTGCATGCAGCTTGCGCTCTATGACGACATGTACTTTCGCGACCCCGGCGTGAGCGAGGACTGCCTGACGCTCAATGTCTGGACGCCGGGCAACCTCAAGCCGGCGGCAAAGCTGCCGGTGATGGTCTGGATCTACGGGGGTGGGTTTACCACCGGCAGCACGTCGGAGGGGCGGCAGGACGGTGCGCACCTGGCCACCAAAAACGTGATCGTGGTGAGCTTTAACTATCGGCTGAACATCTTCGGGTTCTTCACCCATCCGGAGCTCGCGGCCGAGTCGCCGGCGCACGGAGCAGGCAACTACGGACTGATGGATGCCGTCGCCGCGCTGCAGTGGGTCAAGGCGAACATCGGCGCCTTTGGCGGCGATGCCGCGCATGTAACCATCTTCGGCGAGAGCGCGGGATCGTTCGCGGTCAGTGCGCTGATGGCCTCGCCCCAGGCGCATGGGCTCTTTGCACGGGCGATCGGCGAGAGCGGCGGCGCGCTGGGCGGTCCGACGCTGCGCTTTCAGCCGGCTGCCGAGCGAGAGGCCAGGGATGCAGAGTTTGCGCGCGCCGCACTGCATGCGGACACGCTGGCCGCGCTTCGGGCGCTTCCCGCTGACCAACTGCTGGCCGCCACCTCCAAGCCGGGCGGCCACTTCGGTCCGGACGTGGATGGGGCCTTTCTGCCCGAGTCGCCGGCCGCAATCTTTGCCGCCGGGCGCCAGAACGATGTGCCGCTGCTGGCTGGGTGGAACCATGATGAAGGCGGCAGCGGCAAGGCGGCGACGACCGTGACGCCAACCGGTGGGTCCAGTGCGGCGCCGGCGGCCGATGCGCCCGGTGACCTGGTCCGGCTGCGCCAGACCGCAGAGAAGGACTTCGGCGCGCGCTCCGCCGAGTTTCTGGCTGCCTTCCCCGCGACCACCGATGCCGAGGCGCTTACACGGCTGCAGGAGTACGCGACAGCCCGGTTCATCGCCTTCGGTACCTGGAAGTGGATCGAGGCGCAGGCCGCTACCGGTAAGTCGCCCGTCTACCGCTATCGTTTTGACCTGGCGCCGCCGCCCGACCCGGCGCGTCCCGGCAGGTATGGCGTCTTTCATTCGGATGAGATCGAGTATGTCTTCGGTGTCATCGACTCGCGCAAAGGCATCGCCTGGCGCCCGCAGGATTACGCCATGAGCGACCAGATGATGACCTACTGGACGAACTTCGCGCGCACGGGCGATCCCAACGGAGACCCTAGGCAACTGGCGTCGTGGCCGGTCTACACACCGGCTTCCGGTTCCAAGGTCATGTACCTGAACCAGCCTTCGAGCGCCGAGAAAGATCCCCTGCGGGACGAGTTTCTCTTTCTTCAGAGCGCCTGGAAGTAGGCGGTCTGGCTAGCGCGGTATATCTGCCGGCAAAGTGTGATTGCGGTTGCTGAGCCACTCGAGCGTAATGGCCTGCGCCGGCTTTTTCTTGGGCGCCTGGCCATCGCCGCCGGGCATGAAAATCTCCAGGCCGGCCTGCGCGGTCATGCGGCTGTATCCGTTGACCAACTGCGCCTGGTAGTTGACCAGGTCCAGATCAAACCACGGGTCGGGCGAGGCATCGATCATGGTCAGGTCCGTGTGGTGCATGGTGAGCTTGCCGAAGTCCAGTGTGCCGCCGCTGAGGCGCAGAAAATTATGCCACCGGGCCAGCTGGGCTTCGTCGGTGGTAGCCCCGCCGTAGACCACTTCGATATCGGGCGCGCTGACGTGCACCGAGGTAAGGTGCCCGCGGATGTGCGGCGGAGGCAGCAGAATTTGCGTGTCAAAGAAAATATCATCTCCAGACACTTGCATGCCAGGCAGATTGCCTGCCTTGACGAAGTCAGAGAGCTGCAGGTGAAAGCCCCCGAGGAGCCACTTGACCGGCATCCTTAACACGTTCAAATTGTTCAGGTGAAACTGCATCCTGCCATCGGCAGTGGGTGCAAGCACACCTTTCAGCTCGACGGGGAACGAGAAAAGCTTATGCGCTGTGCCACGCAACACCAACTGCTCCCCTTCAGGGGACACGGTGATCTTGCGCAGCGGCGCACCGTCGGGCAGGTTTGCATTGAGAAAGTTGCTGACGTCGCCGATGTTCGCGCGAATGACGCCTTTCTCTATCTCGAGGAGGAAAGAATCCGGATCGTCGAAGGAAGGATTGACCTGCTTGCGGGTGCGCAGCATCTGTCCGCGGATCCAACGCACGTAGATGCGAAAGTCAGGCCCCTTGCGCAACATCAAGTTGTGCGCGTAGAGAACAGTGGCGTCCTTGTCGTCCCCGGGCCCAACATCGGCTTGGCTGCTTGGCGCAGGATGCGGACTCGGCGTGGATGCGTGAGGGCGGGAGCTTAGCCACCCGAGGCCAAGGCCAAGCAGTCCGGTGGTGATTGAAAGAAGTGCAGCGCGTCGAGAGGTCACCGTCTCATTCTAGACATCGGCGTGGGCTGCCCTGGGTTTGCATCAGCCAGCACACTCAGCCCTGCGCATGTTCCATGCCGGCCAGCACTCCTCGCATATAGGCAAAGCTGCGGATCACCCCGGGCATCGGGTCCTCGGCATGCACCTCATACTCCAGGTCCACGAAGCCTGGATAGCTGATCGCGATCAGCGCGTCAAAGATGGCTGGGACCGGCATCTTGCCATCGCCGACGGCTACCTGGCTTTCCTTGCTCTGGAAATCGGTCAGGTCCTTGATGTGCATGTTGAACAAGCGCGGTCCCACGGTGCGAATCGCCGCGACAACATCTGTGCCTGCGCGTACGGTGTGGCCTACGTCGATGCAGCATCCGATGCGCGCATCGTAATTCTGGACGGCCTTCAAAATATCGAGCGGCGACTGCCAGAGCTTGTCTTCCGGCCCGTGATTGTGGATGGCAACGCGGATGTCGTACTGCTTGACGAATTTCTCAACACGGGACAGGGTCGCCGGGGACGGATCGCCGGCAACGATCACCTCGATGCCGGCCCGCTTGGCATACTCGAACTTGCTGCGGATATCCTCGTCCTCATCCTTGCCGAAATAGATGGCGCCGGCGGCGTGCAGATGGATGCCGGCACGGGTGTAGTCGCTGATCGCCCGGGCCTCGTCCGCAGGGTCGGCTGGCAGGTGATCCTTCACGTCTTTGGCATTCAACGCATTTATATTGAGCTGCTGGATGAAGCCGATCATCTGGCTTCTGGTGAAGTTGCGAAAGGTGTAGCTGGCCAGGCCGAGACGGATAGGCGATCGATTGCGGGCCGCGGGCATTTGCGCGAAACATGGCAGTACCGAAGGCGCAGCCCCGGCCGCGGAAAGCAGGACAGAGGAGCGGCAAAAATTGCGGCGCGAGATTTGATTTTCCATGCGACTCGGCCTCTCACGGCTGTGCCGTCGGCAATTTGTTAAACGCTTGGCGCCCACCCGGGCTCATATTCCCGATCCCACAACTTCATCGCTTGAGCATCTTTCTGGATGCGTCCATCGGCTGGATCAAGCTGCAGTTCGCGCTTGACCTCCCAGGCGATATTAGACAGCTGCAGCATGGTCACAGCAACGTTGCCCACCGCGACCGGGGAGTGCAGCGCTTCGCCCTTGCGGATGCCGGCGATCAGGTTCGCGAAATGCGCATCGGTCATCGAGTCGCGGCCGGTCAAGTCTGCGGACGAGGTTTGCGTGCCCACTTTGAACTCGCTTGTCTTGTTGCCCTTCAGATCGTAGATCTCGTATCCATCTCGATCGATGAGAACACTGCCTGTTGTTCCCATGATGACAGAGCCGCGATCGCGGCCATAGTATTTCATTCCCTCGCAGCACTTGCCGTCCCAGGAAATCAGCTTATCCTGGTAGGCAAAGTTGGTCACCAGCGTGTCATAGAACTGCCAGTCGTCGTCGTGAAAGTGGTAGCGACCACCGCTCGCCGTGACACGCTCCGGGTAGTCCACGCCAAGGGCCCACCGGCACACATCGACTTCATGGGTTCCGTTGTTCAGCGTCTCGCCGGTGCCGTACATTTGGAACCAGTGCCAGTTATACGGTTGCACATTATCTTTGTAGGGCATGCGCGGGGCAGGCCCCTGCCATAGATCCCAGTCAAGCTGCGCAGGCACGGGCGCTTGTTTGCCGATACCGATCGACTTGCGCACATTGCTGTACCAAGCCTTGGCGAAGTAGGGTCTACCCACCAGCCCATTGTGTATCTTGTCGACTGTCTCGATGGTGTGCGGTGACGATCGCTGCTGCGTTCCCATCTGCACCAGCTTTCTATATCTCTGTTGTGCCTTGATCAGCATCGCGCCCTCGGCCGGATTATGGCTGCAGGGCTTTTCCACATAGACATGCTTGCCCGCCTGGAGAGCGAGGATGGCCATCGACGCATGCCAGTGATCGGGGGTCGCGATGGTGACGGCATCGACCTCCCTGACCGCGAGCACTTTGCGAAAGTCCTGCTCGGTACCGGGCGCCTCGCCCATCTCCTGCCGGGTGGCGGCGGCAAACTTCTTGAGAATATTTGTGTCGACATCGCACACGTGCGTGATGCGTACATCGCTCTTGTTCGCCTTCAGCGATGAGAGGTGTGCGTAGGCGCGGCCGTTCAGCCCGATCACGGCGAAGTTGAGGCGATCGTTTGCGCCCAATATCCGCGCATAACTTTTCGCCGAGTTGGTCAGGGCCAGTCCCGCTGCGCCCGTGGCCAGGGTGTCCAGAAAATCCCGTCGTGTGATCATGCTTGGTCCCCTGCTGTCATACTCCTGCTGCGCTTAGCAGGCCGTGCCCGCCGCGGCGAGCGCCTTCTTCAGCCCAGCCATGCTGATGCGGGTCGAAGCCTCCGGCGTGGCCGCGCCATGCCAGTGCGTTTCCAGGCTCAGCCCGTAGTGGAATCCGCTTTGCTGCAAAGCTTTTAATTGACCGGTCCAGTCCACCACCCCGGCGCCCACCGGAGCCCACTCATACTTCTTTCCTGCTGGGTACACCACGTCTTTGCAGTGGCAGTGGCCGATGCGGTCCTTTGGCAGAAGGGCATATCCGTCTGGATAGGGCGTGCTGCCAAGTGCTGCTGCATTGCCCGGGTCCCAGTTGAGCATGAAGTTTTTGTTCGGAATGGCCGCGAGTACCGCGGCTGATTCTTCACCGGTAGCCGTATTGCAGGCCATCTCGTTTTCAAGCAGCAGGATCAGGTTGTCCTTGGCGCAGCGTTCGGCGGCCTTGCGCAGCTTGGCGTTGATGGTCTCGCGATAGGGTTTCTGGTCGTCCAGACGCCAAAAGTCGAAACAGCGAATCCGGTCTGTCGAAAACGCATGAGCCAGGCTGATGCACCGTTCGAGCAGCTTCTCGTCGGCCTCTGGATCGACCTCGGCGTGAAAGGTATCGCGCAGCTCGCTCTGGCTGGACCGGGGCGCGCCCGGCAGGTCGGTCTTGAAAAGCGGGCTTGCTATATCGGTGACCCGCAGCTTGTGCTTGGCCAGGATCTCCCTGGCCTGGTCGACTTCCTGATCGCTGAGCGCGGAGACATTCTTGTTCCAGAGCGCGCGCAGCTCGATCCAGTGCAGACCGAAGTCCCCGGAAGCGATCTCGCACGCTCTTTCAAAATCAGGCGAGATCTCGTCGTTGATCACGGCCAGTCGAAACTGGCAGCTCTGTGCAGCCGTTGCCAGCGAGGGCAGCGCGCTGCCAAGCCCGGTCATGGCCAACCCGGCCAGTACTTCACGCCGTGTCTGTCTCATCTGTGCTCACCTCCTCGGTTGCCTCCGGCCCAACCATCGCCCCGTTATCATCTACCCATCGCCTGGCTGTTGGCTAGTTGGGGATCCGTTTGCCCGGGTCCGGCTGCGCCGGGGGATAGAGGCTGCTGCGCAAGACGGGCCGCAGCGAGTTCCGTTAAGCCGTAAACACCCTTCCCAATCCGAGAGCGGCAAGAGCTTTGCGGTAGGCGATCGAGCTTCGGTCCGCAGGAAAGTGCGCTTCCGCATGGAGGTCGATCGGCAGGTCTTCAGGAAACTGGCGCTCAACGATCGCAATATCCTCAGCAAAGACCAGGTGATTGAAATCGAGTGTCGCTTGCAGCGGCGCGTCCTTGTCAAAGTTGCGGCAGATGGGGACAAAAAGCCTGGTCTTGCGCGCTGAAACGGGCGAGGCTGCGTTGAGGATATGCAGCTGGCCTCCGCCGGGGAAGAACACAGTCAACTTGGGCGTGAAGGGGAGAAAGACTTCAAAGCGCCTCCGCCAGAGAAAGTCTGGAGGATTGAGGTGCTTCCACTCATGCGAGTAGTTGCTGACAGTACTGATGTAGTCGGCGATGAAACCCGTTGAGGTCGCAGTGACCGGATAGTCTGGGACGACCGGATTGTCTGGCTCCCCGAAGCTGTCGACATGAACGAACGCAAAGTGACTTACATCGAGAAAGCCCTCTACCTGGCGGCCTGCAGAGGCTTGGATCAGGACACTGTCGGGCAGCACGTGGATGTAGTCCGGATCCTCCCACTCCTTCATTTCAGGCAGGGGCGCTGGACCGTTGTCAACCAGGCGAACCCAGACCAGTCCGTAGCGCTCCTGCACGCTGTACATATCGAGCCGCAGTCGAGGCGAGATGGCGCCTGCGGGATGAGCCGGAATGCAGGTGCATCTGCCGTTGCGGTCATAGCGCAGCCCATGGTACTTGCAGATAATAACATCGCCTTCGACTCGACCCAGGCTGAGCGGAACTCCGCGGTGGTAGCAGATATCGCGCGCAGCCGCAAGCGAGCCATCGGAGAGTCGGTAGAGGACCACACGTTCGTCCAGCAGGGTCGCGGCGTAGGGCTGCTCGGTGACCTCATGCGAGAAGGCGACCGGGTGCCAGAACTGTGCCAGGGCTCGCCAGTCAGACTCCGGAAAGGTGCAGCCGCGAGGCAGCGCTGCCGGTCCTGCCGTCCCAGGGGCGCCGAGCCCGGATGCCGGAACAAAAGAGGTCGCCATGCGGCCATTATGGCTCAGGGCTTGGCGCGAGGCAATGAGCGTCTGCACGGTCTTGCGCCGGCCGCCGCAGGGCTACTTGCCTTGCGCGCTGAGCCGATCGAGCACGCCTTTGAGGGCATCGAGTTTCTCGCCCGCCTCGCCAAGCTTGCCTGCGGCTGTAAGTCGTTGGTACTCGGCAAAGTCGCGGGCCGCTTCTGCGATGAGCGGATGGAGGTCTTGGGCGGGGTGCGCGTTGGCTGGAGAGGCGGGTGCGGCCTGCGAAGCGTCCGAAGCATTGAGTGAAGAGGCTTCGCCCCCGTAGAGCGAGCTGAGAGCCGCCTGGAAGTTTGTGCCGTAGGCGAGTTTATCCTGGAGCGCAAGCACGACCAGGCGCAACTCGGGCATAGGGCTCTGCTGCGCCTGGAGGTAGATCGGTTCCGCGTAGAGCAGTGCACGGCCGGAGGGGATGACGAGCAGATTGCCGCGCAAGACGTGCGAGCCCTGCTGGTTCCAGAGCGTCAATTGCCCTGAGAGCTGCGCATTCTGGTCGATGCGCGCCTCGATCTGTTGGGGTCCATCGATCAGCCTGGTCTTCGGAAAGTCATAGACCACCGAGGTTCCGTATTTATCTGCATCGGAGCGCGCGGCGATCCAGCCGATGAGATTGTTTCGGTTTGCCGGAGTAAAGGGAAGTATCTCGACGAACTCCTCGCCTTTTTGTCCGGGTAACTTCATCAATACGAAGTTAGGCTGCATTCCCTGTGCCGTCTGCTGCCCATTGTTGTCCACCACCGTCTCGGTAGCAACCGTCCAGAGGTCTTCGCGATTGAAGAAGACCTGTGGATTGGTCATGTGGTAGAGCCCATAGACCTCGGCCTGCACGCGGAGTAGATCTTCCGGATACCGCACATGCCTGCGCAGGTCGGCAGGCATCGCTGCTGCGTCCTTGAAGAGAGTGGGAAAGATGCGCTTGTAAGTGGACAGGATAGGATCCTGCTGGTCAAAGACATAGAAGGTGGTCGCTCCGTTATAAGCATCCAGCACGACCTTGACGCTGTTGCGCATGTAGTTGATCGAGTGATCACCCAGAGCATAGTGAGTCGAAAACGGGTAACTGTCAGAGACCGTAAAGGCGTCCATGATCCAGGAGAGCCGCCCATCCTCGCCCACCACCAGGTAAGGATCCTGATCAAAGGTGAGCAATGGCGCGAGCCTCGCGACTCGCTCGCGGATGTTACGCCGCATCAGCAACCGGCTCTGCGCATGGACATCGTCACTGAACGGAAGGGTTCCTAACTCATCCCGGTTGATCGCGAGCAGCACGCGCCGCACAAAGTTGCCCAGCATGATCCCGCCGGAACCCTGGTAGGAAGTCAGGTTATTACTCTGACCCTGCGGGTAATCGAATTCCTGCTGTCGCGTGTTCACGTACACATCGGTATTGGTCAGTTCACCAAAGTAGATCTCGGGACGAGTGACAGTTAAGCCTGGCACCGTACTCTGGACCGGCATGTTACTGAGCAGCAGGGTGGGCAGACCCTCGGCGGTAAAGCCGTTGACCGGGTTCATGGTCACCCCGTAGCCGTGCGTGTAGATCAGCTTTTCATTGATCCAGTTGCGACTACTTACCGGGAGCTTATCGACGTTCAGCTCCCGTGCTGCGAGCATGACCTCGCGCTTGACCCCGCCCAGATCATACCGATCGATGTCGATCTGCGGAAAATCGTAGTAGGTGCGAATCTCCTGGACCTGGCGCAGCGTGTCCTGCAACGCATGCCAGTCCCACAGGCGAATGTTTGCAAGCGTCGGCTGATTGTTGGCCGGATCGGTCGCGTTGATGGTGGTTTCGGCGGGAAACTCGCTCTGCGAAAAACGATCCAGACCATATGCCTGGCGTGTCATGGCGATGTTGCTGGCGATGTAGGGCTGTTCACGAACAAGCTCATTGGGCTTGACAAGAAAGTTGCCGACGTACCAGCTGACGACTCCCAGAACCACGTAGCACAGAGCAGCCGGCAGAACTGCGGCGATAAGCCATCGCGGGCGCGGCGCCCGCGCCGCGGCTACCGCCGCGAGCACCGCGCCGCCGAACAGCGCAGCGCAGACGATCAGCAGCCCGTGAATCATCACGTGCGCGTCCGTATAGGTGATGCCATCAAAGATCGTGTGGTGTTCGAGAAGGCGTTGGTAGCGGTCGACGTAGGTCGACATGGAGAGCACCAGCAGCAGAAACGCGGCGGCACCTGAGATCCCGCGCCAGGGGGATGCGCCATAGCGAACGCGTCGCGTTTCAAGGCTGCGCGAGCCGGTGCTGAGAAAGAAAAACAGGATGGCGACGATGCAGATGGTAACCGCCACCGTCAGCAGCCAGCTATCGATGAGCTGCCACGCCGGAAAGGTAAAGAGGAAGAAGGGGAGCGGCTTGCCGAAGAGCGGATCAACGAAGTTGCCGAACGTGTGCGGGGCGTACCAAAAGAGCGCGAGGGTGGGCCATTCGGCCAGCATCTCGACGCCGGTCAGCGCTGCGACCGCGAAGGAAACGACCAGGCAGAGGATGCGCAGAACCGGTTCGACCGAGAGGCTCACCGGCCGCTCTGCGACCATGATCGTGTACGCGCTCGGTAGGTCGCCTCGGTGCGAGCGGCGGACAGCCAGCGATGCGCCATAAAGAAGGACGAACGTAATCAAAGCGAAGCAGGTAAAAATCCCCGCCTGGAGGCCGAGCGTCTTCCAAAAGACGGCCTCGTAACCAAGTGAGGCAAACCAGAGCAGGTCGACCCAGTAGGACAACCCTATCCGTCCGGCGACGAAGATGCCGAAGATGCATGCAGTGAGGACAACAAGCCGGCCGCGCCTTGATCCAGGACCTGGTAGCTGCGGGGAATCGATCAGTCTAGGCAAACCATCCTCCGCGCTCTCGCCGCTCGGCCGACCACCGCTTCAATCTAACAGGTCTCGATCGGCAGCAGGATGCGTGCCGCCCACAGCTACTTTTGTTTGGCGGGCGCAGCCGTCGTATCGTCGCAGACGATCTTCCAGCCGGCGGCAGTCTTTTCGAGCACCAGGAGAAAATAGCCGCTTGCCTCGCCGCCCCCGCGCGTGGACCGCGCGAGGTGAAAATCGCCGGTCGTCGTCGCAAAGCGCTCATCGAGCAGGTGCACTGTGAGCCGGCTGAAGGTGAGCGTTCCCATCGACTCGCGAGAGGCGTAACGCGCCTTGTACCCGGCCAGCATATCGGTATAGCCGTGCCTGATTGTTGCTCCCATAAACAGGATGTCCGGCGAGTTCTTGTATCCGGACGCAAAGGCGTCCAGGTCACCCCGGTTCCAATCCTCAGCCTGCTGATGGAGAACGCCTTCGATGGCGGTCGTCGCGTCCTCGGCAAGCGCTGCTTTGGGAAGGATGCCAGCAAGCAAGAGGATTGCGAGAAGGGCTTCTTGATGTATCTGCAAACGCACGAAATGCTCCTTTACGTGGGCTTCTGTCCCCTGAAACCTCGATCGAGATGGCTTCCCTCGGGCCCCTTGATGACGTGAATCTACAGAGAGTAGACTCACGGCTCGACGATATCTTCTCAAGCAGCAGGAGGCGAGTGGTGCGGCGAGTTATCGGGGCTCTGTGCCTGCTGCTGCTTTCTGCTGCGAGTTTAGGGCAGGGCGGCGCTGCGCCCGCAACCCAAGATGCCCAGCAGCCCGGTGGTCCGCTGACCACGCTGCGCCTGGTCACCCGCCTGGTCGCCATCTCTGCCGTGGTCAAGAGTAAAGATGGAGAAACGAAAGCAGGCCTGTCCAAAGATGACTTTGTGCTCAAGCAGGACGGCAAGGAGCAGCCGATCCGGTACTTCTCCCGAGGCTCCGACCTTCCCTTGACCATGGCCCTGATGGTCGATACCAGCGGCAGCCAGCGAACCTTTCTCGGCGACGAGTCGCTGGCGAGCGACGTGTTCCTCGAAACCATGCTCGGACGCAGTGAAGACCGGGCGATGCTGGTTCAGTTTGATAAGAGTGTGCAGGAACTCAAGGGGATGACCAGCTCCGCGAGCGCGCTGCACCTGGCGCTTACCGGCCTGACCGCGAGAGCCTCCGCAACCGGAGGAACTCTGCTCTACGACGCGGTGTACCGTGTGGCCAGCAGTTCGCTTGCCGGCGAATCGGGGCGCAAAGCCATGATCATCCTCAGTGACGGCGGCGACAATGGCAGCCGCCGCTCGCTTGCCGAAGCCATCGAGCAGGCGCAGCGCGCCGATGTGCAGATCTACTCCATTCTCTACAGCATGTGGGAGGGTCCGAATGGCGGCGGCCCGGCCCCGCCGTGGTCGGCCAACTCCGGGCTGGAGGCCTTGCAGAAGCTCTCAGAGAGCACGGGCGGACACGTGTTTACGGTTTCGCGTACCCTGAGCCTGCGGGAGATCTTCGCCGAGATCGGGGAAGATCTTCGGCTCCAGTATGAGCTGGGGTATACGCCACCGCCGGACACGCAGCCAAACACCTATCACAGGCTGGAGTTGAAGGCGAAAGACAAGAAGTTGACCGTGCAGGCGCGCAAAGGATTTTTTGATTAGCCGCGGCACAACTGCGGGAATGCCGTTCCGCAAAGGGAGATCTGATGTCTGTTTCTCGTCGAGAGTTTGCAACGATGGCCGGCCTCGCTGCAGCGGCTGCCCTTGCCCCGCGGAGCCTCCACGCGAGTGCGCCGGATGCTGCCGCACCTCAACAGCAGGTAGGCTACTGCATCGTCGGACTCGGGCGCATCTCGGTGGACCACTTCATGCCCGGTCTCGTGCAGTCCCAGCGCGGGCGAGTCACGGGGCTGGTCAGCGGAAGCCCTGCCAAGGCACGAAGGCTGGCCGCGCAGTACGGCGTGCCGGCTTCCTCGATCTACACCTACGAGCAGTACGATCGTATGCGCGACAACGCTCTGATTGATGCCGTGTATATCGGCCTGCCCAACAGCATGCATGCCGAGTACACCATCCGCGCCGCAAAAGCGGGCAAGCATGTGCTGTGCGAGAAACCGATGGCCACGTCAGTTGAGGATGCGCAGGCGATGATCTCGGCCTGCCAGGCGGCCGACCGCAAGCTGATGATCGCCTATCGCTGTCAGCTGGAGCCGGTCAATCTGAGAGCCATTGCGCTGATCCGCTCCGGAGCCATCGGCAAGGTGCAGGCGATCGAGAGTGCGAACGGGTTCAACATCCGTGCAGGTGAGTGGCGGCTGAACAAGCATCTGGCCGGTGGCGGCCCGCTGCTCGATGTCGGTGTCTACTCTCTCAATGCTTCTCGATACCTGACCGGGGAAGAGCCCGAGGTGCTCTCTGCTTACAGTTCGGTGATCGATCACGATGGCCGATTCAACGAGGTGGAAGAGAACCTGGGCTGGACGATGAAGTTTCCTTCCGGCATCGTGGCCAGCTGCAATACCAGCTATGGCGCCAACATGGACGGCTACTACAAGGTGCATGGGTCCAAGGGCGTCATCGAACTCGCGCCTGCCTTCGGCTACGATGGGATCCACCTGAAGGCGGAGATAGCCAAGGCCGATGGCGCGAAGGGTCATGACCTGGTGGACATGCCCACCCCCATCAAGGATCCGCAGCAGTTTGCCGTCCAGGCCGATTACTTCGCCGACTGTATCGTCAACAAGAAGCCGGTCAAGATGAGCGGAGAGGAAGGGCTGCGCGACATGAAGCTGATGGCGCAGATCTATAGCGCCGTAGGTGTGCGATCGGCCTGATCGGCCTGGGCTCTCCGGGCAGGTGCCCGGCCGATCCAAGCGCCCGGCCTCTTGGTGCCCGAGCTCCCCTCGCGCTGCGCCGGTCGCGGAAAAAGCGGAAGCGGCTTCCGCACCCCGCTCAGCAAGAGTCTTCGCGGACCGCAGACGCGCGGGCTGCGCGGCAGCAGGGAAGCGCCCGGCAGTCGCCGCTAGAACCTACAGGTCAAGCTTCGAATCATCGACCGCCCGGCGTACGTTCCCATCCGACCGGGCCAGCCGCCGCACTGCTTCCTGCTTGTCCACCCTTGCCTTGAGCATCACGAGCGCGATCGGCACACTGCGGCCGGCGGACTTGATGACGCTCACCGCTTCCTCGCGCGCCACGCCACAGGCCTTCATCAGGATGCTGATGCCGCGCTCGACTAGCTTGGAGTTCTGCATGTGCACATGAACCATCAGGTTCTCGTACACATAGCCAAGCCGCGTCATGGCGCCGGTGGTGATCATGTTCGTGATCATCTTCTGTGCGGTAGCGGCCTTCATGCGGGTCGAGCCGGAGATGACCTCCGGTCCCACATCGGCAACGATGACGATGTCGGCCGCGCCGGCAATCGGGGAGTTCTGGTTGCAGGTGATGCAGGCGGTCTTGGCGCCCTGGGTGCGCGCGTAGGCTACCGCCGCGACCACGTACGGCGTGCGACCGCTGGCCGAGAGGCCGATCACAACATCCTTGCGGGAGGGACGGCGGCGGGCAATGTCGCGCTGGCCGAGTTCTTCGGAATCCTCATTGACCTCAACAGGGGACGCCAGGGCCTTGGGGCCGCCTGCCATGATGTATTGGATAGAGTGGGGATCGTTCGAGAAGTAGGGAGGGCACTCGCAGGAGTCAAGGGCGGCGATGCGGCCGCTGGACCCGGCTCCTATGTAGATCAGCCGTCCCCCGTCTCGCAGTGAGCGCGCGACGGCATCGATGACCAAGGCGATCTCGGGCAGCGCCTTGCGGACCGCTGCTGCTACCTTCGCGTCTTCGTGGTTGATAATGCGCGCAATCTCGAGGGCTGACTTGGTGTCGAATCCCTGGGATGCGTCGTTCGAGCTCTCGGTGGTGAGCTCATGCATGGGCTTCGGGGAGGAGCCATGCGCTTCTCCGTGGAGCTCGGCTGGTGAAGGAGAACTGATAGTCGCCATTGGATGGTGTCCTGCCACGCACGATTGTAGACCTTATCCAACACGTTTGGCGTGTGCGTTTTCGACCAAAGTTACCCCGGTGTTAGAGCAGCTCCACGACAAGATCATGGAACGCCGGGCGCACTCCTTGAATGCGCTTATTTTCGCGCGTCGGCCAGGTTCTGTTTGTCAGCAGGACGACACAGAGGTCCCGATCCAGATCCATCCACAGGGACGTGCCCGTGTAGCCCAGGTGCCCGGCGGAGCGAGGACCAAAGTAGCTCCCGGACGAGGAGGGGGTACCGCTGGGAGTATCCCAGCCCAGCGCCCGCGAGCTGCCCGGCACCCCAGTGCGCGTGGTGAACAGGCGCACCGTCTCTGCCTGGAAGAGCGTTCCCGTTTGCGCGCCGGATCGCAGCGGCGCCAGGATGCCTTCGGCAAAGCGCAGCGCATCTCCTACCGGAGCGAACAGGCCGGCGTGCCCGGCGCAGCCACCGAGCACGCAACAATTCTCGTCATGCACCTCGGCCTGGACGATGCGCCGGCGGAATCGCTCGTCGCGCTCGGTCGGCGGAATCGCCGGGCGCATCCGGGAGGGCGGTTGGAAGCAGGTCTGCGCCATGCCCAGCGGGGAGAAGACCTCCCGCGCACAGAAGCGATCGAGTGGCTCGCCCGCGAGCAACTCGAGCGCTTTGCCGAGCAGGATAAAGCCGATGTCCGAGTACTCGGCACGGGTGCCGGGCGCGGCGGCGAGCGGCAGCTGCAGGCAGGCGCGCAGCAGGCCCGGGGCGCTTGGGTGCTCGAGAAAGAGCGGGGCATAGCCGGGCAGCCCCGAGGCGTGCGCCAGCAGCAGGCGCAGGGTCACGCGATGCTTGCCTGCGCCCGGCTCGCCGCCGATGACAAAGCCGGGCAGCAGGTCGCCCAGCGCCAGGTCGAGCTCCAGCAGCCCGCGCTCGTAGAGCAGCATGGCCATGGCGGTGGTGGCCATGACCTTGGTCAGGCTGGCCAGGTCATAGACCGTTCCCGCGGTCACACGCGGGCTGGACGGCTCGTAAGTAAAGCCGCCCGCAGCCCCGAGCGCCCGCACATGCCCCTGCTGCGCCACGCCCCACGTCGCGCCCGGGAAAGCGCCGGCGGCGATTGCTTCTTCAAGCAGGGTGCGCAAGGGAAGAAAGCGCCCGGCTTCGAGGAAGCTTCGATCGTCCATGCAGGCTGGCTCCTTGTGGGGGACTGGCTGGTGAGTGTCCTTTATAGCAGCGTCGGGCCGGTGGCCGCGTTGCGGCGGACCAGATGCGCAGCCATTCTGTCGAAGGCAGCCCCGGCGGTCTATCATGTTGGAGAGGCTGGCCTCGCCTTACTCTTTTAAGGGCGCCGCGTCTATCGAGTGGGCGAAGAAGAGGACGACAGGATGCGCATATCCAGAGCTGGGCGCGACAAAGGGCTGCGGCTCCCGATGGGACTGGTTCTTATCTGCGGGGTGGCGCTGAGTAGGGCGGCCGGCGGGCAGAGTCCCGCTCCAGAACCGCCGACCGCCGGCCTGGCCGACGCGTCCAAAGCCGTCGACGTACCCGCGGGAACCCGCGTGCTGCTCGCGCTCCGTTCCGGCGTCAATACGAAAACCGCCCGGCCCGGCGATGGCGTCTATCTATCCTCGACCTTCCCGGTGATCGTCGGAAGCCAGGTCGTGATTCCGGCAGGGGTGTATGTCCAAGGAGTCATCGACCGCGTGCAGCGTGCCGGCCGCGTAAAAGGGCGGGCCGAGGTGGGCATGCACTTCACGACCATGATCTTCCCGAATGGCAGCGTGGTAAGCATCCCCGGCGTGCTGAACAGCGTCCCTGGCACAAACGACGCCAAGGTCAAGAATAATGAAGGGGATGTGCAGCAGGCTGGCTCGAAGGGCAAGGACGCGGGCACGATCGCGCGTGGGGCGGAGACGGGCGCGGGCGTGGGCGCGATTGGCGGCGCCCTCGGCGGCAGCCCCCTGGCCGGCGCAGGCTATGGCGCGGTGGCCGGGGGCGCAGCCGGGCTCATCTACACGCTGCTCACCCGCGGCAACGATGTAAACCTGGAGCAGGGGCAGACGGTCGAGATGGTGCTGCAGCGGCCACTGACCCTTGAACCGGCCACGCTCGCACCAGGCGCCGCCGCCGGGAGCGCCCTGGTGCCAACTGCGCAGCAGCCGATGAAGAAGCCGGCACGGCAGAACGTGCTGTGCCCGATCGGCGGCCTGGGGTGCCCATGAGCGGCATCTCTCCCAACGAAGCCCGCGAAAAGAAACATTCTTTGCCGGTGCGCCAGTGGCTGCGCGACCTGGTCATCTCTGTTGTGGCGTCGATGTTGATCATCACCTGCCTCTATCAGCCGGTGCGTGTGGAAGGCACCAGCATGCAGCCTCGCCTGCATGACCAGGATCGCCTCTTCATCAACAAATTTGTCTACCACTTCGAGCGTGTTTCGCGCGGCGATGTGGTCGTCTTCCACTATCCTCGCGACCCGGAAAAGAGTTATATCAAGCGCGTGATCGCGGTGCCGGGCGACGACCTGCGCATTGCCGACGGCCTCGTATACGTCAACGGCAAGCGCGTCGAGGAGAGCTATGTTGCGCCCAGCTTTTTTGACGAGCGCTCTGTTCCCGAACAGGTGATCCCGGCCAACGAGTATTGGGTCATGGGCGACCATCGCAGTATCTCGAGCGACAGCCGGGACTTTGGGCCCGTGGCGCGCAGCCTGATCTACGGGAAGGCTGCTTTTATCTACTGGCCCGCAGATGGATTGGGGTTTGTGCGGTAGGCCTCGGGCGCGCCGTTTCCTCAAAGGGACGCCCCGGACGAAAACGCCGCAGTAGAAGGGCAGGGGCATCCTGGGCGAGGCGGCCGAACTGCACTTTCATCGAGCGAGCACGATTAACCCCCGATGTGCACTAACTGTTCGGCCTGCGCACGCGTGCCCAGGATGGAGACCTTGGGCACATCTCCTCGCGCCATCGCTACTTCGTCGCAGCGGTACAGCCGCGGACAACTCTGACAATCCTTGTAAATCTTGTCAGGCAGAGTGGCCCGCTCGGTGACCACGCGAAAGCCATAACGAAAAAAGAAATCGGGAATGCGCGTGAACAGGCACACGCACCCGATGCTGTGCTCCTGGCTTTCTTCGAGCAGCGCTGCCAGCAACTTGCCGCCTACGCCCTGGCCTTTGGCTTCAGGGCGCACCACGATCGATCGAACCTCGGCCAGATGGGGCCCGTAAAGATGCAACGCACCGCAGCCGAGAAATGCGCCTGAGTCGCTCTCGGCCACTGTAAAGTCGCGCACGTTCTCGCAGATCTCGGCGAAGACGCGCCGGAGCAGCGTGCCGTCGCCTGAAAGAGAATTGACCAGCTCGTAGATATTCGACGCGTCCTGCAGGCGCGCTTTACGCACCTGCATGGACAGGTTCCTCGTCAAACAGGACGTCGCCGTAGAGCGTGACCAGCGCGCTCACGCGGGCCTCGGCTGCTGCGAGCGACTCGGCGACACGCGCGCGCGACGTGCCGCCAATCACATCGTGACAGTCGAGCGTGGCCTCCAGGGTAAGTGCCGCGTACACGTCCTCGCCAAACTCCGGGGCAATGGCTTGCAGGTCGTCGAGCCTGAGCTCGCCCAACTCGCAGCCTTTCTCAAGGCCCAGCCGCACGGCTGCCCCGATCCTCTCGTGCGCCGTGCGAAAGGCCATTCCCTTGTGCACCAGGTAGGTCGCCGCGGCCATCGCATTCAGATAGCCCTGTTCGCAGGCCGCGCGCATCCGCTCGGTCCGAAAGCTGAGTGCCCGCGTGAATTTGGCCAGCAGATACACCATGATGTGCGCAGTAGAGGTCGCCGCGAAGACCGGCTCCTGGGTCTCCTGCATGTCCTTGTTGTAGGCCAGGGGCAGACCCTTGAGCGCAAGCGTGACGGTATGCGCAGCGCCCGAGATGCGTCCAACCTTGGCGCGGATCAATTCGGTCAGATCCGGATTCTTCTTCTGCGGCATCGCACTCGAACCCGTAGAGAAAGCTTCCGGCAGATCGATAAATCCGAACTCGGCCGTGGCGAAAAGCGTCATCTCTTCGGCAAAGCGGCTGGCGTGGATGCCAAGGATTGTCAGCGCGTGCAGGTACTCGAGTACGAAGTCCCGATCGCTGGTGGCGTCCATGCTGTTTGCCGTGGGCGCGGTAAAGGCGAGCTCCCGGGCGGCAAGGGTGCGGTCCAGCGC
Organism: Vulcanimicrobiota bacterium; assembly: GCA_964658225.1. GTDB lineage: Bacteria > Acidobacteriota > Terriglobia > Terriglobales > Acidobacteriaceae > EB88. Next base: position 38,965 of record CAZZYH010000007.1, read on the forward strand.
GAGCGTCGCACCGGCAATTGCGCCCGAGCCAAGCGGGCAATAGTTGAGCCGCGCCGTACAGTCTTCAAGCCGCGAGATATCGCGCAGGATCATCTCGACGTAGGCCAGCAGCCAGTGCGCAACTAAGACCGGCTCGGCGCGCTGCAGATGTGTGTACGACGGCATCACGGCGTCGCCGGCATTTTTGGCCTGGTGGACGAGCTGCTTTGCCCACGCAGAGAGGTTGGCTATGATGCCGCTTGAGCGAAATCGAATGTAGAGGCGCAGGTCGGTGGCAATCTGCTCGTTGCGGCTGCGACCGGTGTGCAGCTTCAGTCCCAGGTCGCCCACTTGCTTGACCAACATCAACTCGACAAAGTGGTGGATATCCTCCGCGTCGACCGTGTTCATCGGCTCCGGCGTCTCGCCCGGGTTCTGCGCATGAAAGCGCTGGACGATCGCATCGAGTGCCTCGGCAATCTGCTCTTGCTCTCCAGCCGTGAGCACGCCCGCAGCCAGCAGCGCAAGCGCGTGCGCTTTGCTGGCCAGGGTTTCTTCGACCAGCAGCGCGCGGTCAAACTTGATCGAGCGCTGCCAGTGATCGAACAGTGGATCGAGCGGCTCGCGAAAGCGGCCGGACCACATCTTCACTTCACAACCTCTTTCTTCATCTGGCCGAGAAGGCGTGCGCGCTGGCGTGCCGGCAGCCCGAGGATCCGGATAAAGCCGGCGGCGTCCTTCTGATCGTAGCTCGAGCCCATGGTGAACGAGGAGAGCTCGTTTGAGTAGAGCGAGAATTCGCTTGCCCGTCCGGCGACGGAAATATTGCCCTTGTACAGCGAAAGCGTAACCGTTCCGGTGACAAGTTCCTGCGTCTTCGCGACAAATGCGTCGAGTGCCTCACGGATCGGGGTGAACCAGAGTCCGTTGTAGACGATATCGGCGTAGTGCAGGCCGACATGCTGCTTGTAGTGCGACACTTCGCGATCCAGCACGAGTGCCTCAAGCTCGTGGTGGGCGAAGACGATCAGCGCGCCGCCAGGCGTCTCATAGCAGCCGCGCGACTTGATCCCGACGAAGCGGTTTTCGACCAGGTCAATGCGACCGATGGCGTTGCGTGCGCCGATTTCGTTCAGCAACTCCACCAGTTGCACAGCCTCCAGCGTCTGTCCGTCGACCGAGACGGGCACGCCTTGTGCAAAGCCGATCGTGATCTGCTCTTGCTGGTCGGGCGCATCTTTCGGGCTGCGCGTCATCGTCCAGGTCGAGTCCAGCGGCGCATTGCCCGCGTCTTCGAGCTCGCCGCCCTCGTGGCTTACGTGCCATAGGTTTCGATCGCGCGAGTGAATCTTCTCCCGGCTGGCGGCGACAGGGATGCCGTGCGCCTCGGCATAGTCCAGGCACTGCTCGCGCGAGTTGAGCGTCCACTCCCGCCAGGGCGCGATGCAGGCAAGCTCGGGTGCGAGCGCCTGGTAGGCGTGCTCAAAACGAACTTGGTCATTGCCTTTGCCCGTGCACCCATGGGCGACCGCGCTTGCGCCCTCGGCGAGCGCCACCTCGACCTGCGCTTTCGCGATCACGGGGCGGGCGATCGAGGTGCCCAGCAGATACTTGTTCTCATAAAGCGCGCCCGCCTGGACGGTCGGCATGATGTAGTCGCGGACAAACTCTTCGCGAAGATCCCGCACGACCACCTTCTTTGCGCCGGTATCATAAGCCTTCTGTACCACTGCTTCGAGGTCTTCCCCCTGGCCTACGTCGGCAACCATCGCGATCACATCGAGACCGTAATTTTCGTTAAGCCACGGAATGATGATCGAGGTATCGAGGCCCCCCGAGTAGGCAAGTACGACTTTGTTCGCCATCGCGGTGTTACTCCTTCTATGTCGGTAGTCTGGATCGGTGAGAGAAGCCGGCCAGGCGATCCCCTTAGGGTGCGGCCGGGAGTCTGGACGGAAGCTGCGCGCCGAGCAACATGAGCAGCAGCGCTTTTTGCGCGTGCATGCGATTCTCAGCCTGCTCAAAGACAACGGAATTCGGACCGTCGAGCACCGCATCGGTCACTTCGGCATTGCGATGTGCCGGCAGACAGTGCATAAAAGCCGCGCCTTCGGCAGCATGGGCCATCAGGGACTCGTTGACCTGGAAGGGCTTGAAGATAGGCGCGCGCTTGGTCGCCTCATGCTCGAAACCCATGCTGGTGCAGGCGTCGGTGTAGACCGCATCGGCGCCGGCGACGGCAGCCACTGGATCATGGAGCAGGGTGATGCGGGCGCCGGTGGTCTCGGCGATTGCGCGCGCCTGGGTCACGATCTGCGCCTGCGGGGCATAGTTCTTTGGCGTACCGATGGTGCAGTGCGCGCCCAGCTGCGCGGCAGTAAGTAACAGTGAGTGGCACACATTATTGCCGTCGCCAACGTAGCTAAAGTGTACGCCCTTCGCCGTGCCCCCGAAGCGTTCTTCAACCGTCATAAAGTCAGCCAGCGCCTGGCAGGGGTGCTCAAGATCGGAGAGTGCATTGATCACCGGACAGGCCGCATACTGCGCCATCTCGGTGATGGTCTCATGCGCGTAGGTGCGCAGCACGATGGCCGAGACCCAGCGCTCCACGTTGCGTGCAATATCGGCCAGCGACTCGCGCTCCCCCAGCGGAGACTGGGTCTGGTCGACAAACATGGCCGATCCGCCGGTCGCGTTGATGGCCGCCTCAAAGGTCAGACGTGTGCGCAGCGATGCCTTCTCAAAGAACATCACCAGTTGTTTGGCGTCAAGCGCGTGACGAAAGTCCTGCGGCCGCGCCTTCACGGCGTGCGCCAGGTCGAGGATCGCTCGTACCTCGTCTGTGGAGAGATCAGCGATCGAGCACAGGTCCCGGCCGCTCAGCGATTGCTGGGCCGCGGCGAAGATTGCAGGCCTGGCCCGTTGTTCTGCAATCAGTGTGAGATCAGTTGCCAAGTTTGCCTCCCGCATAGGCAGCGGTCAGCTGCGTTGGCGCAAGTCCGGTTAGAGTTGCATCGAGCGCGTCGATGGCCTGATCTACCTCGCCCATGCCGAGCAGGTAGGGCGGCAGGAAGCGGAGCACCGTCTCGCTGGTGCGGTTGATCAGGATGCGGCGCGCGGTCATCTCGGCGAAGGCGGCCTTGGCTAACTCGGCCGACTCCAGTTCGATGGCGAGCATCAGGCCGATCCCGCGGACCTCGGTCACGACCGTGTGCTTGGCACGAAGTGCATCGAGCCCATCACGGAAGTGCTTGCCTACCGCTTCGACGTGCTCGAGCAATCCGTCGTGCACGATCGCATCAAAGACGGCGATGGCGACCGCGCAGGCGAGCGGGCTGCCGCCGAAGGTGGTGCCATGCATGCCGGGATGGATAGCGCGCGCAGCCTCTTCGGTGCAGAGCATGGCCCCCAGGGGCAGGCCGCCGGCGAGCGGCTTCGCGATGGTTGTAATATCGGGCATTACGCCGTAGTGCTGGTAGGCAAACCACTTGCCGGTGCGGCCAAAGCCGGCCTGGATCTCATCGATGACCAGCAGCGCCCCGGTTTCCAGCGTCAACGCGCGGGCGGTTGCGAGAAACTCCTCTGAGAGCGGCCGAATCCCGCCTTCTCCCTGGATCGACTCCACAAGGATCGCGCATACTTCAGCAGAAAACTTGGCCCGCAGATCCGCAACATCATTCAGCCGGACAAACTCCACGCCCGGCATGACCGGCGCGAAGGGCTCGCGATACTTCTCCTTGGACGTGGTCGCCACCGAACCGATCGTCCGCCCGTGAAAGCTGCCCTCGAGGGCCAGAAATTTCGTGCCGATCCTTCGACCTTCTGACCGCAGCATCCCGGCGTAGGCGCGGGCAAGCTTCAGCGCCGCTTCCCATGCCTCGGTGCCGCTATTGCAGAAAAACGCGCGGTCCAGGCCCGCCGCATGGGTCAGTCGCAGCGCCAGTTCGGCCTGGCCCTCATGAAAGAAGAGGTTCGAGGTGTGAATCAGCCTGCGGCTCTGCGCAACAATGGCATCTTCTATGGCAGGGTGCCCGTAGCCGAGAGCATTCACGCCGATGCCGCTCAGCAGATCAAGATAGCGGTTGCCGTGCTCGTCGATCAGGTGCACACCCTCGCCGCCGACCATCAGGATCGGGTTGCGCTCGTAAGTGGGAAGCAGCAACCGCGACTCGGCTGCCTGTACCTGTTCTAACTTCATGGCCATCTCCCGGAAAACACTCTGCACTTAGAGGGTCGTTCGCGCCCCTGAGTGAGCCTGCTGTGTAAAGAATGTGTGAAAGCAGCGCGCGGCGACTAGGCGACCATGACCTCGGTCCCATCGGTGACCCGCGTGCTGCAGAGGTCAGGCAGCAGGGCGGCTGACTCCGCCGGCAGGATGCGCACCCGCTTGACCCCCTGCGCCAGCGCCTCGCGGCAGGCGTTGAGCTTCGGCAGCATCCCGCCGGTGATGACGGCATCGCGTGTGAGCGCGGCGATTTCGCCAGTCGAAAGCCAGCGCATCACCCTGCCATCGGCCCCGCGGACCCCCGGCACGTCGGTGAGAAACACCAGCGCGTCTGCCCGGCAGGTGGTGGCGCAGGCCGCCGCCATCTCGTCGGCGTTCACGTTGTAGTACTCGCCATCAAAGCCGAGCGCCAGGCTCGAGATCACCGGCACGCCGCCCATCTGCCAGATCGCTTCCAGGTAGCGCGGGTCCGAGGCGACGATCTCGCCGACGAATCCGAGGTCCGGAGCGGTGCGCTTCTTGCGCGCCCGGAAGACCATGCCATCGCCGCCCGAGAGCCCCATCGCCGGAAGAGCCTGCGCGCCGAGCGCGGCGACGAGGGACTTATTTACGCGCCCCCCCAGCACCATCAACGCAGCGTCTCTGGTCTCGGCATCGGTAACCCGCAGGCCGCCGATAAACTCGCTTACCTTGCCCAACTGCTTAAGGGTGCGCGTCAGTTGTACGCCCCCGCCGTGCACGACTGCGACTTGGTTGCCGTCGCGCACCAGCGTCGCAATGGCCTTGGCGCAGGTGCGCAGCAAGGCCGCATCTTCCAGGGTCGCTCCCCCGAGTTTGACGACATACTTCATGTTCACTCCCCGGAGGCCGCTTACAGCAGGCCCTCGGCCTCATCCCAGCCGAGCATCAGGTTCATGTTCTGCACCGCTTGGGACGCGGCGCCTTTGAGCAGGTTGTCCAGGCACGAGACGATCACACAGCGTCGCCCATCGTTGGCCAGCTTGAAGCCGATGTCGCAAAAGCCGGTGCGGGCCACCGAGGCAATCTGCGGCAGCGTGTCGAGCGGGAAGACCCGCACCATCGGCCGGCCTGCATAAAAATGCTCAAAACACGCGCCGATCGCCGCCGCCGTCATCTTCTCGGCAAAGCGCACGTAGATGGTTGAAAGGATGCCGCGCGGGATCGGCAGCAGGTGCGGTGTAAAGACAATCTGCTCCTCGGCCAGGTCGAGTTGCTCGAGCAGTTCGCCCAGGTGGCGGTGGGCGAAGATCCCATAGGCCGAGAGGTTGTCGGCGGCGTGCATAAAGTGCGTGGTCGCGGTCGGCTCGCGGCCCGCACCCGAGACGCCCGACTTGCTGTCGCAGACAATGCCGTGTTCGCGATCGATCAGCCCGCCTTCGAGAAGCGGCTTGAGGGCGAGAATGACAGAGGTCGCATAGCAGCCGGGGTTCGCGACCAGATCCGCGGTCGCGATCCGATCCCGATAGAGCTCGCTCATGCCATAGACGGCCCGCGCCGCTGTGGCGAGTGCCGCCTCGGTGTTTTCATCTTCAAACTTGTAAACAGCCCGGTTGGCCGCCAGCTGCAGCCGCCAGGCGCCGCTCAGATCGATCACCCGCATGCCGCGCTCGAGCGCCACCGGCGCCCAGGCCCGCGACTGCTCATGCGGGGTGGCCAGAAACAGCACCTGCACTCCGTGCTTAGCCAGCAGCTCCCAGGAAAAGAGCCGTACGGCGGGCGAGGCGGCGCCGAGCGCCGGCTGCAGGCGCGGGTCCATGCTGGCCAGCGTGCCGGCCTCCCGCCCGGCAAAGATCGGGGTCGCGGAGCCGAGGCGCGGGTGCGCGAGCAGCAGCCGCGCCAGTTCCATGCCTGCATAGCCCCGCACCCCAACCACCGCCGTCTGTACTGCCTCGCTCAATGCTTGCCTTTCCTGGTGGTCTGCACTAGCCGATCATGCGCGTTAGCTGTTCGCGCACCTGCGCTGCCTGCCGGTTGTCCGGGCAAACCAGCAGCACGGTGTCGTCCCCGGCAATGGTGCCCACCACCCGCGGCAGCCCCGCCTGATCGATGGCCGCGGCTACCGGCTGTGCCCCCCCCAGCGTGGTCGCCAGGACAAGCAGGTTCTGCGCCTGTTGGACGCGGAGGCCAAAGCTGGACAGCACCTCGGCCACCGTCGGCAGATCGTCCTCCGCGCTGTCTCCGCCGTTCGAGGCCAGAGCATAGCCGTCGCGGCCTTTGACCAGCTGCAGGTCGCGGATGTCGCGGGAGAGCGTGGCCTGGGTCACGTCAAAGCCACGCCGCGCGAGCTTGCGCCGCAGCTCATCCTGATTGCTGATGGCGGCTGCGGTAAGCAGTTCGCGGATGGCGCTGTGGCGGTCCAGTCTGTTCAAGTTGCGGTGCGGCTCCTCGCCCCTTTGCATCTATGCATAAAAATACGCTCTCATGTATAACTATGCAAGAGTCGGCTCCGCCGTGCCGCCCGGCCCTCCCTCGCCTTTGCGGCTGGCATGTTTGCGCAAAAACCCGCATGCGTGAGTGGGAGTCAAGAGTCTGTCTCGTATTTCTGCGCAGGATGTGACGGTTTCCGTTATATGCTGGCCTTCCGTAACCGTGGCGCGCGGCCGCGAGCAGTGCTCGGTCTGCAGCCTTCGCTTTCATCGGATAGATCCGAAACCAGAACCAGAAAAAATTGCTGCTCCTGCAGTGAACCGAGGTCGTATAGTTGCCTATGGGCCGCCCAAGTGTCTCTGAGTCCGCCGCCTCCAGCACTGTTTCTCGAACGGAAACAGTTCCGGCACCCGCCACGCACGTACGGCTCGCGAGCAGCAGCGCGGGCTCATCCCCGCTCCCCTCGCTGATCGATCCTCGCTTTGAGCACGAGTCCTGCGGCGTGGGCTTTGTGGCCACCCTAACCGACCAGCCTTCGCACCGTATCCTCGAGCAGGCGCTCGAGGCGCTGGCCCGGCTGGCGCATCGCGGCGCCATCGCCGCCGATCGCGTCTCAAGCGACGGCATCGGCATTGCGACGGCGATCCCGCGCGAGCTGCTGCTCGCCTCCTGCGGCCTCACCCTTGCGCCCGACCAACCGCTCGCCGTCGGCGTGGTGTTCTTTCCTCAGGACGCGCACGAGTCGCACTACGATCTGGAAGATGCGCTCGCGCACCAGGGCTTTCGCGTGCTGCACTGGCGCGACGTGCCCACGCGCCCGGCCATCCTGGGCGAGATCGCGCGTTCGACCATGCCGGTGATCCGCCATCTGCTGCTCACCAGCGAGAACCAGGAAGGGATGGAGCGGCGCCTCTATCTTGCGCGCAAGGACTACGAGCGCCGCGGCAGCGAGGGATACGTGTGTTCGCTTTCGTCACGGACGATGATCTACAAGTCCATGTGTTCGGGACGCCAGCTGCCGCAGTTTTTTCCTGATCTCGAAGACTCCCGCTATGTAACGCCCTTTGCCGTCTTTCACCAGCGGTATGCGACCAATGTTGCCCCGTCGTGGGATCGTGCGCAGCCGCTGCGCACCCTTGCGCACAACGGCGAGATCAATACTGTGTGGGGCAACCGGGCCCGGATGGATGCGCGCGACGCCACGCTGCCGGAAGAGTTGAAGCCGATCCTGTCGGCAAACGGTTCTGACTCGACCTCGCTCGATGAGACGGTCGAGCTGCTCTCGCACAACGGGCGCACGATTGCCGAAGCCGTGCGCCTGATGCTGCCACCGGCGCAGTTCCACGCCCAGTCTGCCTTCTTCGCCTACAACGAGGATTGCGTAGAGCACTGGGATGGGCCGGCGGCGCTCTCGTTTACCGATGGCCGCCTGATCGGCGCCGCGCTGGATCGCAACGGCCTGCGTCCTTGCCGGTTTTTTGTCACCGAGGACGACCTGGTCGTCGTGGGTTCCGAGGCCGGCCTGGTCGATTTCGACCCGGAGCGCGTCATCCATAGCGGCCGGCTTGGTCCCGGGCAGATGCTGGTGGTCGATCTGGACGAGCACCGGTTGTATGAGAATGACGAGCTGCAGGCGATCTTTGACCATGCAGCTCCGCAGTACGAGGCGCTGCTGAACGAGCGGACGCTGGACCCCGGCACGCCCGTGAGGCCGCTCGCCGAGGAGGACCTGAACCGGCTGCAACTGGGTTTTGGTTACACACGCGAAGACGTACGCATGGTGCTGCAGCCGATGGCTGCCGAGGGCAAGGATGCGATCTGGTCGATGGGCGATGACACCCCGCTCGCGCCTCTGGCTCGTTCGACGCGGCCGGTCTACGCCTACTTTCGCCAGCGCTTTGCCCAGGTGACCAACCCTCCGATCGATTCGCTGCGCGAAGCTGTCGTGATCCAGCTCCACACCCGGCTTGGCCCGTGGCCGCACATACTCGATAACAAGGCACCGCTGAGCGGCTTCTCGCTCCGCTCGCCCTATCTGTCGCTGGGCCAAGTGGAAGCGCTGCGCGCGCGGCAGACCGCGCTCTGGGACGTGCCCGAGACAGAGTTGCCGCTGGCGGTTCTGGACTGCTGCTTTGCCCCCTCGAGCACCCTCGCCGCGGCGATCGACGATCTGCGCGCCAAGGCCATCGAGCTGGTGCGCGGCGGCGCCGCGGTGCTGCTGCTGACCGATCGCGCCTGTAGCGGACCGGGCAGCGGGGAGAGCGCGCAGGAGCAGGCGCAGTCGATGCCCATCCCCATGGCCTTGGCGCTCGGTGCCGTGCACCACGGGCTCATCCGCGCCGGCGTCCGCACCCGCGCAGGCCTGGCGGTCGAGGCTGGGGACTGCCGCGACATCCACCATGCGGCCGTGCTGATGGGCATGGGCGCCGGCGCCGTTTGCCCTTGGCTGGCGCTGGAGACGGCCAAAGCCGCCGACCCCGAGAACGGCGAGCGCAACCTGCTCAAGGCCCTCGACGCGGGGATCGCGAAGATCATGTCGAAGATGGGCATCTCGGTCGTGGACAGCTACCGCGGCGCGCACCTGTTTGACTCGCTGGGTTTGAACGCGGAGCTGATCGACACCTGCTTCTTCGGCACGCCGGCGCCCCTCGGCGGCATCGGCTTTGCCGAAATTGAGGCCGGGATCCGCGCCAACTGGCGGCTGGCCTACGCCCACGAGGCAGTCGCGCCGTCCCGCGGCGCCGGCACCGCCGAGGACGCTGCTGTGGTCGCCACCGCCTCTGCCTCGATGACCGGCGCGATCACGGCCACGAGCCCGGCGGCCAGTCGCCCTGCCGCGGGGTTCGAGCTACCTGATTACGGCTGGGTGCGCTTCCGCAAGGCGGAGGGCGCGGAGCCGCATACCTGGCAGCCTTCTACCGTCCGCCTGCTGCAGACCGCGGTGGGCAGCACGCGCGCGGCCAAGGAGCCTGCCGGGCAGCCGGCCTGGAACATCTTTTCCTCGCAGGCCGTCGAGAAGGAGCCGGCGCTGCTGCGCGACATGCTCGATTTTCGCCCGGCCGGCGCGCCGCTGACGCTGGAGGCGGTCGAGCCCAAGTCGGCTATCTACAAGCGCTGCGTGGCCAGCGCCATGTCGCTCGGCTCGCTCTCGCCCGAGGCGCACCAGACGGTGACCGCAGCGATGAACATGATCGGTGGTCGCTCGAATACGGGCGAGGGCGGGGAAGACAGCGCGGTCTACTCGCCGGACACCGAGCTGCTGCTGCTGGGCAAGTCGGTCAAGGCAAGCCTGCTCAACAACAAGATCAAGCAGGTAGCCTCGGGCCGTTTCGGCGTCACGGCCGAGTACCTGCGCAACGCCGAGGAGATCGAGATCAAGATCGCCCAGGGCGCCAAGCCGGGCGAGGGTGGACAGCTGCCCGGGCACAAGGTTACCGGCTTGATCGCGCGTCTGCGTCATGCGCAGCCCGGCGTCACGCTCATCTCGCCGCCGCCGCACCATGATATCTACTCGATCGAGGATCTCGCGCAGCTGATCTACGACTTGAAGCGCGTCAACCCGCAAGCCGCGATCGGCGTCAAGCTGGTCTCGGAGTATGGCGTGGGCACCGTCGCTGCCGGCGTTACCAAGGCGTACGCGGACTACATTGTGATTGCCGGGCACAGCGGCGGCACCGGCGCCTCGCCGCTTTCGAGCATCAAGTATACGGGCTCGCCGTGGGAGCTCGGCATCGCTGAAACGCAACAGGTACTGTTACGTAATGGCCTGCGCGGACGCGTGCGCCTCCGCGTGGATGGGGGCCTGCGCACCGCGAGCGACGTGCTTTGCGCGGCTATGCTCGGGGCTGACGAGTTTGCCTTCGGCACCGCCGTTCTGGTCGCGATCGGCTGCGACATGGCGCGGCAATGTCACCTCAACACCTGTCCGACCGGCATCGCCACGCAGCGCGAAGACCTGCGGGCGAAGTTCCGCGGCAAGCCTGAGCACATCGTGAGTTTTTTCGAGGAGCTGGCCACCGATATCCAGGCGCTGCTTGCAAAGCTCGGGCTGCCCTCGATCGAGGCAGCCATCGGCCGGACCGATCTTCTGCAGCAGACGCGGACCGCGGGCGGCATCGACCTGGCGGCGCTGCTCGCCGCCTCGCCCGAAGGCTCGGTCAAGTGGCAGGGCGAGCGCAATGATCGGCCGGAAGAAGAGCCGCCCATCGACGATGCGTGGCTCGCGCCAGCGATTGCCGCATACAAGGCGGGGGAGCCGTTTACCCATTCCGCCACAGTCAGCAATAAGGACCGCACGCTGGGAGCGAATCTCTCGGGGGAGCTGGCGCTGCTGCAGGACCACCATGTGGAGTCGCCCGCGCCGCTCACCTTCCACCTGAAGGGCGTGGCCGGGCAGAGCTTCGGCGCGTTCGCTGCGCGCGGGCTGCACCTGGTGCTCGAGGGTATGGCCAACGATTTTGTCGGCAAGGGCCTGTGCGGTGGCGAGCTGGTGCTGCGGGGCGTAGGTCGCGCGGCGCGCGAGAGCGACCGTCACGTGATCCTGGGCAATGTTGCGCTGTATGGCGGAACCAGTGGCTCGCTCTTTGCCGCCGGCCGCGCGGGGGAACGCTTTGCGGTGCGCAACTCCGGCGTGCTTGCGATCGTGGAGGGCGTGGGCGATCATGGCTGCGAGTACATGACTGGCGGCACGGTGGTGATTCTCGGTGCGACGGGGATGAACTTTGGCGCGGGTATGACGGGGGGCGTGGCGTGGGTCTTTGATGAGGACGAGAAGCTGCTCTCCGACGATCGGTTTCATCCCGACTTCCTCGTGCCCGCGCAGTACGACGCACTCGATCCACAAGCGCAGCAGGCCCTCAAGGAGCTCGTGCTGCTGCACGAGGAGAAGACGGCGAGCACCCGTGCCACGTGGCTGCTGGCGCACTGGGCAGAGCTCGCGCCAAGGTTTGTGCGGCTCACTCCCAAACCGCAGGCCTGAGAACTTCAGGCCTGGCAGGGCCCACTTCGCAAACGCGAAAGATGGGTCCTGTGCGTGCCACCGGGGCGCACAGCCTCCGACAGCCCTCCTCACGGGCGCTTTAACTCGACCGACGCAGTCTGTGCCGGGGAGGCGGCTTTCCGGCGCTGCTGCGCTTGCGCCACAAGCTTTTTGAGCTTGCCCTGCACACCGCCGTCGCCGACGTGCTCATCCTGGGGAATCTTGCCTTCTTGTAGGCGTCGATGGCAAAGGCGTATTTGGAGTGGAGCTCGAGGCTGCGACCCTCCTGACAGCTCGTTTGCGCCTTGGCATCGACGGGGACGCCCCAGGAACCGCCCTGGCTTGCCGGAGCGGCCTGCTGCGTCGGGGCAGGCACGCCCTGCCTGGCGCTCGCATGCATCGATCGAATCCCGAGCGCGAGCAAGAAAAAAAGGGCCAGGAGGGCGCGACGGGTCACAGGGTGTCACCTCACCAGGCAGATGGAGCGGCGCGCGGCCGGCAACTCGACGACCCTGCGCCGGGCCAGGAGGTACCACGCAGCTGACGGACTTGGTAAACCCCCGGCTTGCGCGCCTGTCGCCCAGCGGTACAGGCCGCGGGGCAGGTCTGCCTTGGCAAGCAGCTTTCCCTCCGATACTCTTGCCCCTGTGCGCACCCTCAATACGCTCAACGATATCTTCTTCCGCATCGCCTATGAGACTGGCCCGCGCGCCATCCTCTATCCGGACAAGGAAGGCAAGTGGCAGCCGCTCTCGGGCATGGATGTCTATGCGCGGGTGCGAGCGCTGGCCCGCGTCTTTACGGCCTGGGGGCTGGTCAAGGGCGATCGTGTTGCGATCCTGAGCGAGAATCGCTGGGAGTGGGCGGTGACCGACTTTGCCTCGCTCGCGCTCGGGCTGATCGACGTTCCCATCTTTCCCACCCTCCAGCCGGAGCTGACCGGGAATCTGCTCGCGCACTCGGGCGCGCGGGTGGTGGTGGTTTCGACCCGCCAGCAGTATGAAAAAGTGGCCAAGGTACGGGCTCGGACGTCGATCGAGCAGGTCATCCTGATGGACCAAGTGGCCGAGACCGACGCGGTCTGGTTCCAGACCCTGATGGGCGAGCTGCCCGGGCGCGCGCGGGATGAACACTTCGAGGCGGTCGCCGAGTCGATCACGCCCGACGACCCGGCCACCATCATCTACACCTCCGGCACGACCGCCGACCCGAAAGGTGTCGTGCTGACCCACGGCAATATGGCCCAGAATGTGACCTGCTATGTGCGCGAGTTCGGCTTTGCGCCCGGCGACAGCTCGGTCTCCTTTCTCCCCCTGTCGCATGTGACGGCGCGGAGCCTGGACTACGCGCTCGCCTCGGAGAAGGTAGCCCTGGCCTACGTGCCGGGACTGGAGAAGCTGATGCCGGCGATCAAGGCCGTCCAGCCGACCTACTTTATCGCGGTCCCGCGCGTGTACGAGAAGATTCGCCAGGAGACCGAACGCAGGGCCGGGCAGTCAGGCTTCAAGAAGCGGGTGGCCGGCTGGGCGCTCAAGACCGGCGCGCGCAACCGCGCCGCGCTGCTCAAGGGCAAGCGGCCTGCGAGCCCCTTGTGGAGGCTCGCCAACAAGCTGTTCTACTCCAAGCTCGCGGCCTCCTTCGGCGGCCGTGTCACCCACTATGTCTCCGGCGGCGCGCCCCTGGGGATGGACAATGCCCAATGGTTTCTCAACGCCGGCATCCGTATTTATGAGGGGTATGGGCTGACCGAGACCTCTCCGGTGCTCGGTGCGAACACGCCGCTGCACTACCGTATGGGCTCGGTCGGCAAGGTGCTTGCAAATGTCGAAGCCAGGATTGCGGACGACGGCGAATTGCTGGTGCGCGGTCCGACCGTCTTCAAGCAATACTGGCGCAATCCGGAGCTGACGGCGGCCGCCTTCGACGAACAAGGCTGGTTCCGCACCGGCGATATCGGCCGGATCGATCCAGATCGGTATCTGTTCATCACCGATCGTAAGAAGGAGCTTATCAAGACCTCCGCGGGCAAGTTCATCGCGCCGCAGTTGATCGAGAGCAAGCTCAAGGCCGACTTGCTTGTGGCCGACGCGGCGCTGTTCGGCGACCGGGAAAAGTATGTGGCCGCGGTTCTCTCGCCGAATTTTGCAGCGCTCGAGCGCTGGGCCGGGGAGCAGGGGATCGTGGCTGCCGGCCGCAGGGAGCTGGTCGAGCACCCGCAGGTGCAGACCCGCTACAAGGAGACGATCAGGCGGGTCAATGCGACTCTGGCCGACTATGAGTTGCTGAAGCGCTTTGTCGTGGTGCCGGACGAGTGGAGCCAGGAGACAGGCGAGTTGACGCCCAGCCTCAAGCTGAAGCGGCGTGTGCTGGCAGACAAGTATCGCGAAGAGATTGCTGCGCTGTTCCGGTAGGGCGCTCCCGGACGTAACGTCGGGATCGCGCTCCCGGGCCGGATTTCGATTGAAGCCGCGGCCCGAAAGAGGTTATAAGCAGTAGGAAGTCATCGGGAGCCCCAGCCATGCGCCAGCTAGCCGCTCGTGTCGAGAAGCAAACGGTTCCAGCCGCTCGCGAGGTGATGGACATCCGGCAGGCTGCTGAGTACCTGGGCATCAGCGCCGACAGCCTGTACCGCTATGCGTCCGAGAACACGATCCCGGCATTTCGCCTCGGGAACCGCTGGCGGTTCAAGAAGTCTCGCCTGGACGCCTGGATGGACGTGCAATCCGGCCGAAGCGAGCGGGTTCCGAAGCTGGTCAAAGCCCGGCAGAAGAAGCCGGTGGGCGCGGTCCGCTAGGAAGCCGGACGCTTACTCCGGACCAGCGGCAAGCGAACCGGCTTCGCGATGCAGAGACCGTACGCCAGCGCAAAAGGCCCCCCCCGGGGCCTAGAAGCGAGCCCGGGGGTACCCTATCCATCCTCTCCTATCCGTCTCCCCCTATCGGTGATGATCGCCGCCGCCGTGGTTTTCGTGCTGGGGAGCTGCCTTTTGCGCGTGCGGCTGCTCAGCCGGACGCTG
>CAZZYH010000008.1:0-52019 GCA_964658225.1 Vulcanimicrobiota bacterium
TGCAGCCGACGCGAAGTCGGGCGATCTCGTTGCGACGCAGGCCTGAGAACAGCCATAGGAGCGCCATAGCCTTCACCATGGTGGCTGGATAGAAATGATCGTCACGGTAAGCAACAAGGCTCCGCAGCTAATTTCTGCAACAAGCTTCCGAAGTGGTGTAATTTTCGAGTTGGGTGCATACCGTACCCATGAGAATGTCAATCAGCCTTGACCCTGACGTGTACAGCTTCGCGTCGGCCTACGCTGGAGGGAAGGGTATCACCCTGTCAGCGGCGATCAGTGAACTTCTATGCCGGGCAGAGCAAATGCCGCAGCCGGAGAGCACTCTGAGTGGTTTGTCCAGGCTAAAGATGACCGAGCATGGCTATCTTGTGATCGCTGGGACTGGCGGCGTGCTGACTCCAGAGATGGTCAAGGAACTCTCAGAAGACGAGATTGGCTGAGAGCTTGTCGAAACGCCTGCAAAAAGCCAGGTTCCTGCCGACGTAAACGTACTCGTAGCCCTGCTGTCGGAAAATCACAACTCCAGCCCCTGGTGTGTCCGCTGACGGTACTGGGCCTGTAGACCGTTATAGTTTGCCGCTCCTTGGTAGACAGTCTCGAAGACGAAGCCGTTCTCACCGACAAGCGAGAGGAAGGGAGCTGGATCTTCAGCCGCGCAACCGGTCGGATCTGCGTTCGGATCCGTCACCACGCCATCGATGATGCATGGCCGGGTAAGTTGATTCGGCCGCATCGCCTGGATTAGGTGCTGGCTGAGTTCGCCAACGTAGCTGGCCTTGAAAGAGCTGGAGTTGTTCAGTTGATACTCCGTCGTCAAGCTGTATTCGTTTGTCTGCTGTGGCTTTATGTTCGGGTCTTCGATGCGAGGGAACCCACCGATATCCGCACCGCCGTTTGGTGCGGTAAATCCAGATGTTTCTGTAAGGAAGAGCCCTGGGCGTGTAGGCGTCGGATTGGTCCCATTTGCTTCCAACGAGTTCGAACGGAGCGTTGTAGGTGAGACGCAGATTCGCGCCGGTTCCTTCCATCGCCTTCGTGATGCCGAACCCTCCACGGATCACCATGCGCGAGGTCGCCTGATAGGCGAAACCAAGGCGCGGCATGAAGTAGTCGTCTTGAGAACTGAGGCAGGAACGAGTCTTGCAGACCGTTGCGCCTGCGTAGGGGAGTTCGACGGAACGCTTCCGGCGTACGCAATGGTTTGCGTCGTCGGGTCGTAGTTCATTGTTTTGTCGTGGACCTCGTAGATAGGCTGGAAGTACTCATACCGTAAGCCAACGTTCAGCGTTAGGTTTGGGAGTGCCTTCCAGTCGTCCTGGACGTAATAGGCCGAGCGCCGCTGGCGCTGCCCTGTGCGACCCGTAACGGCACCGATTCCGGAGAAATTCGCCCGGTCAAGTGCCCAGTCTGCCGAAGCAAAACCGGGGGCCGAGGTGTTCGGGTTGCTTGTAAAGACGCCGCTGAAGTTGAACTGGCCATTCGCTCCGTCGTTGCCTGCATAGAAGTTGTTTTGCTGGTACCGCACGGCTTCTACACCAATGCTCAACAAATGCTTGTGCAACTGCCAGGAAAAATCGTCCGCATAGATAAAGGTGTTGTCGATGAAGTTGGTCCCGCCGGCCGGATTTCCTACGGTCGTGAGCGAGGTCACGGTCTGCCCGGCGAAGCCGGGGAAGGCCTGTGCCGCTGGAATCCCGACCAGTTTGTTTCCGTTCAGCCCGAATGCGCCTGTGGTGTCCAACGGATCGCCCTGGTTCCACCGAATACGTGTGAAGCCAGCGCGAAGGTTGTTGACGATGTCGCTCGAGATCACTCGGCTATAGTTGATTGCAACCCCCTTGTCCGGATAGTTGCTGGCGCTCGGAAAGGTAATTGCAATCGGATTTGTGTTCGTATCGCCTGCCTCACCCTGCGAGTACCGAATGGAGATCCGATCCTTCGAATTCGGCGTGTAATCCACCTTAACGTCGCCCTGGTCGTTATGAATGATTTTCTGGGTATTGCCGCGATAGTTGTTCGAGACCGGAGACCCCGGGGCGGGCGCGACGTTCGGCAGGGGATAATACTGCGGATGGGCAATGAGGTAGGTCACCACCGGGTTCGTGATCGCGATCTGATTGTTAGCAAAGGGTGCATAACCATTGCTCGGGTCGTAGAGTTGGATCGTAGGGTTCGCTCCCATGATCGCGGGATCCAGCAGCTCCGAGAAGTCACCAGTCCGCATCTTGGCCGAGAGAACCGACGAGGTCGTCTGGCCGCCCTGGTGATAGCGCGTGCCGAAGTAGTCCGCGAAGAAGAACAGCTTGTCCTTGATGACCGGACCGCTTACGGTGCCACTGTACTGCGTCTGTGTGTAAGGGTTGCGTGCCGTAAACGGGGTTCCCGGCGCAAAGTGCTTATTTGCCCAGGAGTTCGAGTCCAACAGGTAGTCCTGTAGAAACACCGCTGCGCTGCCATGGAAGTTGTTTGTGCCACTCTTCGTCACCGCAAGCACGTCACCTCCATTCACGTTGCCGTACTGGGCCGGAGCATTCGCGGAGATCACCTGCAATTCGCCGACAGCGTCCGGATTGGGATTGTAGCCAACCAGGTTGTTAAGTGTTTCGTTAATCTCGATGCCGTCTAGCCGGTAGTTATTGCCCTCTGCACGGTTCCCGTTCACCTGGGCTTGAGATACACCGCCGCCGTTCTGGTTACGCTCAATTGCATTTTGGTTTCCCGATCCACCAAACTGCGTTGGATTCGTCGAGACTGCGCCTGGAACGAAAAGCGTCAGCGACGACCAGTTTCTACCTGACAAAGGAATGTTCTCAATCGTGTTCGCCGTCATGGTCGTCGAGATCTTTGAATCTTCCGTGTCGAGGAGCGGGACCAGTGTGGAAGTCACGTCCACTGCCACGGTGGAGCTGCCAACCGTCAGATTAACGTCAATCTTGGCGATTTGGCCGATTTCAAGAGAAAACGGTCCAAAGGTCTGCGACGCAAAACCGTTCACCGAAGTCGTGACTTTGTATTTACCGATCTGCAGATACCGCACGTTGTAGATGCCGGAGCCGTTCGTCGTGTCCGAGACCGCGACGCCGGTGTCTACGTTGGTTACGGTGACTAGGGCACCTTTGAATACGGCTCCGCTCGAATCGGTGACAGTGCCGCTCACCGATCCCGTGATGGTTTGCGCGAACACGACGCCCCATGGGCTCACGCACATACTGCCTGCAACGATCGCCGTACGGAGTACATTTCGAATGTTTTTCGACACGGCAGGGCTCCTGAAAAGACGGGAAATGGGTAAATAATGGCTCATGGGCATCCTATGACCACACTTCTGCTCATATGGACGCAATTCACACATGTTTTACTGGGTGAGAGGACTTTATCTGTAATGAAACAGTTTTTCAAGGGTTAACATTTTGCTTTGCGAGGAGGGCCTGGCGGCCTTCTCTGGCGGTGAAGTGCGCTCCGAAGCAAATCCTTGCTGTCGGCGCCAAACATTCAAATATCCATGATGTTTGTGGAAGAGCGCTATGCAACGATCCTCGTCTTGCGAGCAGGGATTCGCATCGACGGTCTGAACTCCCGGGGCAATCGATCCCTGGACATCGACTCACAGCCGACAAGGATTGCGCTCCGACTGATTGCGTTCCGGTGAGAGGGCCAGCCCAATTGTGTGTTGAACCGAAAACCGGCGAAGGATCAGTGTGCCTTTCAGTGAGAGGCGTAATCCTCGTACTTGTCGCCCGTTGGCCCACCCCGAGCGGATCGGCCAGCAGTCGCTGGCTCATCAGGATATTGGTGAGCGAAACCAGATTTGAATCAGATCGCGAGACGCCATTACCGAATCGACCATCGTGTGTGAGGCGCCCGGGCCTCGACGGGCGGCAGCTTGCATGGGAGATCACGTAGGCCTGTCAATCTAGGACGATGGCGCGAAGACGGGAGGGCTCGATTTGTATTGGACTCTGTCATTTTGGCAGCGCGATCGTCTGCGGCGGTGCGGTTCCCATCTTGATCAAACCCTCAATGCCTGCTGAACAAAAGGGAGTCTCCTTCGCTTCTTTGCAGGAGGGTATCGTGGGGATAGGCGATATCGACGTTGCTCGCAGTAATCATCTGATGTTTCACGAAGGTGGCAGACGGAATCTCCCTCCCGGCTGCTTTGTCCAAGGCAAGGGAGAGCACTGCTTCTCCATAACGTTCGGGAAAATATCCAACAGAACCGACGAGGCGTGAAACTGACCTTCGCATCTCCCGGCGCGCTTCGATGCTGGCATTGTGGCCCACAGCAAGGCAATGTTCGGAACGGCCGGCCTCCTCAAAGGCTTGCAACCCACCGAGACAACTAGGATCGTTCAGTGCCCCCAAGAGAATCTTTGTCGATTTGGTGCGGGCCACGTGTCTCCGTATGACTGCCAGGCTATCTTCGAACCGGCCCTTACCGTCGATGAATCGGGCTTTTTCATCTGGAAGTTTTGGAATTAGCTCGCGGATACCGGCAAGCATTCCAGTCATACGTGAGCGCGGCAGCGGTCCGGCGATCGGCAATTCGAGCAGGATGACCTCATCGACGACGCCTCCCCATTGCTTCATGCACGCTTGAGCAAGAGCGCGTCCACCGATTATGCCGGCGCGGTAGTTGTCAGCTCCATAGTAGGTCGCACCGGGATGAGGAATGTCGATCGCTATGATGGGGATGCCTGCCTCGACCAAGCGCGAAGAGATGATGGGAGCGCTGCGCTGGCTCGTCTGAAACTCGATTACGAGGTCAACCCGTTCACGGACGAATGCCTCAGCGTTGCGGATGGCGGTCTTAGGGTTGTAACGGTTGCTCAATTCCAGCAACTCAACCCCAGCATGATATGCGCTGCTGCGAATGCTCTCGGAGACCAGCCTCGAAAAGGAGAACTCTTCGCTTTGCGAGGCGTAGCCGAACCGGAGCTTGTGTTTGTGTCCTTGCGCATTGGACAGCCGATAGCAGTTCTTCCGGATCTTTTCGATCATCCCGCAGCCAACCAGGGTGCTCAACAAGCGGTACGTCGTCGGTCGGGTCATCTTGGTGTGGGTGCAGACCTCATCGAGGCTGACCTCGTGCCCAGCACTCTGGCAAAACTTGAGAATGTCACATGCGCGAACCACTGCACTGACGGTGTAGTCCTTCTTGGCAAGGCCCATCGCGTAAGCCTTTCAGTGACCTTGAAACGTTTGAAACATGAGCAGGAGGAAAAGCAGAAGCTCTTCACAATTATATCTGGTGAAAGAATGGTCAGGCGCTCCACTAGGTGCTCCGGAAGAAGCGATGCATAACACTGATGATTCGCCGACCGGTTCACTATGAAATTATGCACAGTGAAATTCAGTGTCGACCATGAAAAACATGTCGCGTGTTGAGAAAGGGAAGGTCTAGGATTCGCCTCGCTTTAGAAGGCCCCCGCAGAATTTGAGCGGAGGCCCGCAGAAGGAGGCGATGTGAAGATGAACAGCAGGAAGGAAGACGGAAGAGCACGAGCAAGCGCTCCACACAGTGTCCTGATCGAGAGTTGGAGCCGCTACTGTCGGCTTGTCCTGGTTCTGGCAGGGATATGTTTGGGAGGATTCAGCGGGAAGGCAGTTGCGCAATCCGTGACCGGAGATCTGATTGCGAGGGTCACCGACGCTTCTGGCGCGGTCATTCCGAAAGCGTCATTGACTCTTACTCAGGTCGATACAGGTCAGGTGGTCTCGCTGGACTGCGATCCGAGTGGTCTGGCGACGTTCAGTTCGCTCAAGCCCGGCGCCTACAGGCTGATCGCAAAGGTCCCAGGCTTCAGAACTACCCAACTGGACAACATCACTGTCGTCATCGGTCAGCGTGCCAGCCTGGATGTTCACATGTCAGTGGGTGCGGTCGACAGCACAGTGACGGTGTCTGCCAGCGAGCAGGCTTTGCTTAACTCGGAGAGTGCCGCTGTGGGGCAAGACATCGGCAAGGCGTCGATTGAAACGTTGCCGCTCAACGGCAGAAACTTCATCCAGTTGACCCAACTCACCACCGGCGCATCTCCAATCGGGAACGGCAACTCGCCAGCGAGTTACTGGACCGGTCGATCGGATACGACGGTATCCTTCGCCGGCCTGCGCGAGAGCGATACCAGCTACCTTGTGAATGGCATCGAGACCCGCAACGCTCGCTTTGGAAATACCGGCCTCAGACCTTCAGTCGATGCCATCCAGGAGTTCCGCGTGCAACGGACGACCTTTGGGGCAGAATTCGGGCACTCGGCATCCATTGTGAATACCGACCTGCTAGGCGGAGCCAACTCTTATCACTTGGTGGTCTTCGAGCTGAATCGCAATACGGATTATGCGGCGAACCTCTACTTCAACAAGCAGCAGAACCTTCCCCGCAACGTCCTCAACCAGAACAACTTCGGCACCACGTTTAGCGGACCTGTGAATATTCCGAAGCTTTACAACGGGCACGACAAGACCTTCTTCATGTTCAACTATGAGGGCTTCCGACTGGTTCAGGCGAACACCCTCCAAGGGATCTACCCTTCTGCTGCACAGCTTGCCGGCAACCTGGCGGATGCCAGCACGGGCACGGGCCTCTACCCCAAATCGTCCACATTCTGCGCTCAGAATCCAGCGTCTCAAAAGTGCGTGGACATCTACAACCCAGAGACGAACACCCCGTTTCCCGGGAACGTGATTCCGGCGGCTCAACTCGACGCCATCGCGCAGAAGGCGATCGCTTTTATTCCGACCCCAAACGTCGCCGTACCGGTTGGGCAAGCGACGATTCCGCAATACAACACGGTCCGCACGCCTCGCACCAGCCAGACATACAACCAGTTCAACGCGCGGGTTGACCAGAGAATGACGAGCCGCGACAGCCTCTACGCGACTTGGTCGAACAGTAACGACAACATTTACGATCCTGCCATCAACCCGCTTGGGGGCGTGAATGTGCCGATCAATGACCACCTTTGGACAGCGACCTATACGCATATTTTTAGCGACAGGCTGCTCAACGAGTTTCGCTTTGGCGTCAATGACTCTGCCACCTTTCGGAACGCGGAGTCGGCCTATGGGCCAAACTACGCGGGAGTCCTCTTCGGGCTTTCCTATGCAAACAGTGGAGATCCGGCCACCTTCGGCGTGCCGAACTTCGGTGTCTCCGGTATAAGCGCAATCGGTTCGGTGGATGAAGTGATAGGTGCCGATGACAAGAACTACCAGGTCTCCGACAACGTCACCTTGACGCGTGGCAAGTTGACTTACATGGCGGGCGTGCAGTATCTCCACGAAGGATTCACGCAGATCACGGACTTTGGCTCCAATCCGAATCTGGTCTATAACCAGGGTTACTCCACCGCTCCGACTGGCGCCGAGACCGGGAGGAACACAGGCATCGGCCTGGGAGACTTCCTGCTCGGCAAGCCCGCGCAGATCACAGCCGCCTCGGGGGATTCGACACAATACCTGCACACGGCATATTACGGCTTCTATTCACAAAATAGTTGGAAGGTGCTTCCTACGTTGACGCTGAACCTGGGGCTGCGTTACGAGTACGCGGGTTCACCGATCGAGTCGCGTAACCGGAGCCAATTCTTCGACATCACCACAGGCCAGTTTTCCTATGCGGGATCCTCGATCCGGCGCTCAATCGTAAAGCCGGACGAGAACAACTTTGCGCCGCGTCTTGGCTTCGCTTGGCGTCCGCAGTTCCTGCGCGAGACAGTCCTCCGTGGCGGCGCTGGTACATACTACGCGACGGACAACTTCAACGAAGAGCAGTTCAAGAACCAGGGCAGCCCTTTCTATACCTCGCGAAGCAACACGGTGAGCAGCACGACGCCGGTTTCGATCACGGACCCGTTCTTGAATACGTCCACTGCCTTCCCACCGGCAAACGCGAATATCTTCACGCTTGACCAAAACAATCGCACCTCCTACGTCAATCAATGGGGACTCGATATCCAGCGGTCCTTCGCTTCGGACTATCTTGTGGAACTGGAATACGCTGGAGGTAGCGGACAGAGGCTGGCGCAGCGGTATAACGCCAACATTGGCGCGCTCGCCCCGACACCGACGACCGGCGATCCGAATGCACAGACTCCCCTGGCCCAGCGTATTCCCTATCCTCAGTACGGCTCCATTCTGGTCTCCAGCAACTACGGTCGATCGAACTACAACGCCTTCACCGCCAAGCTGGAGAAGCGACCCACGCATGGGTACTCGTTCCTTGTTGCCTATACTTACTCCAAGGCCATCGATATCGGAATCACTGACGACTTTTCTGCGTTGTCGCGGGATTTCTTCCGGTACGACCGCGGAGTATCGGACTATAACGTGCCCCAACGCCTTGTCGCGAGCTATTCCTATCACCTGCCTTTCGGCCGCGGCCAGCAGTTCCTTGGAGCTTCACCCCGGGCGCTGGAATATGTCGTGGGCGGGTGGCAACTGAACGGCATCACGACCTTCAGCGCGGGCCAGTACAGTACGCCGACCATTCCCGAGAACCTGAATATCGGAGCTTTCAGCACGTCCCGGCCAAACCTCGTAGGCGATGCAAAGGCGGGACGCACTCTTCCAAAGCCCGGCGTAACGTCAAACCAATACTTCAATCCGGCAGCGTTTTCACTGCCCAACTTTGGGGTCCCTGGAAGCGCCGGACGTAACTCACTGGAGCAGCCGGGATTCCAGAATTGGGATATGAGTCTCTTCAAGGGGTTCAGCATTACCGAGACGGCGAAGTTCCAGCTACGGCTGGAAACGTTCAACGCGTTCAATCATACGAACTTTGGTGGTGCGAATACTGGTCTCTCTGAGACGATCGCCCAAAGCGGAGCCACGGTACTTGCGCCGGGAAACTTCGGCGTGATCACCTCAACCAGTGCCGCGCGGGTTGTGCAGGTAGGCGGTCGATTCGAGTTCTAACTTCCACCATGGCCGCTTATTTGGCAAACGTCGAATGAACGGCCTTTCCAACGCTATCCATAGGAATTGCCATGAATCGCTTTGTGAAGTGTGTATTGTCGGGTCTTGGTGCCGTTTTTCTCGTGAGCCCCCTCGCGGCTGGGCAGGCCGCCCCCATCAGCCAGACCAAGGTGGACTGGGAAAGGGAAGTTGCGGTGTCGAAATCGACACCCGCGTTGCAGGTGGTCGTCAATCCCATGTTGCTTCGCGGCGCGAAGATGCACGACGGATCGTTTGCCGCGCTGCATGCGTTGGGCGCGGACTACGTGCGCTACGTTCCGTGGCTGCCCTATCCGAAGCAGGCCGTTGCCGAGCTTGAGCCGCCCAAGGATGGGAAGACGTCCTGGGACTTTCGCTACATTGATCCCACACTTGACGACTTCATGAAAGCGACCGAAGGACACAGCGTCATTCTGAATTTCAGCACGATACCGGCCTGGCTGTTCAAGACAGACAAGCCGGTCACCTATCCAGAAGATCCAAACCAGGTCTTCTGGAACTACACGCAAGGCACCGAACTGCGCGATCCCTCATGCAAGGAGGCGGCAGAGTATTTTGCCCGCCTGATTAGTTGGTATACCAAAGGGGGCCTCACCGATGAGTTCGGAAGATGGCAGGAATCGGGCCACCACTACAAAGTTGCGTATTGGGAGGTGCTGAACGAGATCGACCTTGAGCACCACTGGACTCCGGAGGGCTACACACGCTTCTACGATGAGGTGACCGAGGCCATGCTGAAGGTCGATCCCAATTTGAAGTTCATGGCGCTTGCCATGGCTAAACCAAGTCATACGCCAGAGATGTTCGAGTACTTTCTGAATCCGGCGCATCATCGCAAGGGAGCTCCCCTCGACTTCATCACGTATCACTTCTATGCGACGCCAAGCCCTGACCAGACGATCAATGAATGGCAGTACACCTTCGATGCTCAGAAGGAAGAGTTCATGACGACCGTGAGGTTCATCGAGACGATTCGCAAGCACTACAGCCCTGCGACGCGGACCGATCTGGACGAGCTTGGTGCCATTCTTCCTGAGGACGAGAAGGAAAACAGCCAGCCGGGCTACGTCGCGAAGGACGAACCAGCAAACTACTGGAACCTCGCGGGCGCAATGTACGCGGACATCTATGCACAGAGTGCGCTGATGGGTATCGATGTGGTGGGCGAATCGCAGCTTGTGGGGTACAAGTCTCAGTTCCCCAGCGTGACGATGATCAACTACAAGACCTCGGAGCCGAATGCCCGCTACTGGGTGCTGAAGCTTCTGCTGGATAACTTTGGCCCTGGCGATAGACTCGTCGAGACATCCGGGTTGAACGCCGAATTCAGCGCCCAGGCGTTCTCGACCTCGCATGGCAGAAAGCTGTTAGTGATCAACAAGCGCAATCGACTGCAATCGATTGCGCTGCCAAGTGAAGCGAACGGCGCTGCGGTTACGTTCGTGGCTCCCTCAACAGGCGATGGGAAGCCGCAGTCCGGCGCGCTTTCAAGCACCACGCTGATCCTTGAACCCTTCGAAGTCGCCGTGGTGAACTACAAGTAGAATGCGAGTACCCATGCAGCGAATCGCGTTTCAACTCCGGGTAAAGCCTGGTTCGGAACAGGCCTACGATGAAGCGCACCGGCACGTATGGCCGGAGCTGCTCGCGGAGTTGCAGGCATGTGGTGTGAGGGAGTATTCCATTTTTCGCCGGCGATGTGACCTCTTCCTCTACATGCTCGTACCTGACTTTCATGCGTTCCTCTCCCATCTTTCGCAAAGCGACGTGAATCGTAGATGGCAGCAGACAATGGAACCCCTGTTTGAAAAGGTTCCATCGCTTCAGGAAGGCGAGACGTTTGCCATGATGGACGAGGTGTTTTACATGCAAGGGGAGTTTGATCGAGCAATCGCCTTCGAATCGGCGTTGGAAGAGGGGGAGCATGCAGAGTAATTATCGAAGGCTTCGTGTGGGACTTGTTGGGCTTGGCCTTGAGGCGTATTGGACGCAATTTGAAGGGTTGGAGGCGCGTCTTCTGGGTTACTTGCATCAGGTCGAGGATCTGGCCGCGGGTGAGGCGCGCGAAATCGTCAACCTTGGGCTTGTCGATACGCCGGAGAGGGCGCTCGATGCCTCGCATCGGTGCCGTCGCGAGGACATCGATATCCTGCTCGTCTACGTTACGACCTATGCGCTGTCGTCGACGGTGCTGCCTGTCATCAAGCGGGCCAAGGTACCGGTGATCCTGCTGAACCTGCAGCCAGAGGCGGCGATCGATTACGAGCGGTTCAACGCGATGGAAGACCGCACGGCGATGACCGGAGATTGGCTTGCTTATTGCAGCTCATGCCCGGTGCCGGAGATCGCCAATGTGCTTCGCCGCCTTGACATCCCCTTTCATCAGATCACCGGCATGCTCCGGAATGACCCACCCTGCTGGAAGGAGCTAGAGGAGTGGCTGACCGCCGCCGAGGTTGTCCACCTTCTTGCTCACAGCCGCCTTGGCCTGATGGGGCACTACTATGGCGGTATGTTGGACATTGCGACCGATCTTGTTCAGGTGAGCGGCAAGTTCAATCTGCATATCGAGATCCTCGAAGTGGACGAGCTTACAGCCAGGCGGCAGGAGGTGAGCGCCGGTGCTCTCGAGGGAAAGCTTGTGGCGTTTCGTGAGTTCTTTTCCGTGGAAGAGGATTGCAGCGACGCCGAGCTGGCGCGCGCCGCGCGCACCTCCGTTGCGCTGGATGGGGTGGTGCAGGACAAGGACCTTGGCCTGATGGCCTACTACTACAAGGGAAGTGGCGTTGCGGAAAATCAAGAGACGATGAGCTCCATCATCCTGGGTACTTCGATGCTGACCGGGCATGGGGTGCCGGTAGCTGGAGAGTACGAGGTCAAGAACGTGATTGCCATGAAGATCATGGACCTGCTTGGCTGTGGAGGCTCCTTCACGGAGTACTACGCGATGGACTTTGATCAAGATCTTGTGTTGATGGGACATGACGGTCCGGGACATATCGGAATTGCGCAGGGCAAGATTAAAGTTCGGCCGCTTACCGTTTATCACGGCAAGGTTGGTGCAGGACTCTCCGTTGAGATGTCCGTCAAACATGGCCCGGTGACGCTGCTCTCCGTGGTCGAAGACGCGAACCGTGGCTTCATGCTGTTGATCGCAGAAGGAGAGAGCGTGCCGGGGCCAATTCTGCATATTGGCAATACGAACAGCCGCTATCGCTTTCCGCTGGGGGCCCGCCGCTTTGCGGAGACGTGGAACTCGCACGGACCGGCTCATCATTGCGCCATCGGGATAGGCCACAAGGCGAGCCAGTTGCAAAAGGTGGCCGCATTATTGGGAATAACCTCGGTTCAGATCTGCTAGAGCAGTCCTTACGGGCTGTTGCACGCTGATCGAGCCTTACCCTGGAGGTCGCGGTCGCAAATGGGAAGACAACGGCCCTGGTGTGTCAGGCAGCCGGCATCGTGGAGCGGACCTCCAGGGTCATCTCTGCGCTGGCCGATGGGATGGTGATGAACGGAGTGCCGGAACACCTTCGCTCCGACACTGGGCCGGAGTTCGTCGCGAAAGACCTGCGAAAGTGGCTGGCCAAGACAGGAGCAAAGACGCTGTACCTCGAGCCCGGCTCACCGTGGGAAAACGGCTACTGCGAAAGCTTCAACTCGAAGCTTCGCGATGAGTTCCTCAGCGGCGAGATCTTCTAGTCGATCAAAGAACTACGCGTGCTGGCCGAACGCTGGCGCGTGCACTCCAACACCATCCGGCCGCGCTCCTCGTTGGGCTACCGGCACCGGCACCCCAGGGCGTGGCTGACAAACAGCAGGGGGTATGGAGAAGTGGAAACCGCTACGCGCTTCCCACTTCTCCGCGCTCCAGACGGCGGCCACTTGCACTCAGAAATAGCTGCGCTCCACTAACTCAACCAACGGCACAAAAGATCGGGCACTCCAATCCTCACAACGCTGGGATGTGGGCTCTCGCTCCGACTTGATCCCCCTCGGCTTACCTGCAGGCGCGTCGTAAAGTACGGTGGTTCTAGCCCCTGGGCCTTGATAAGTTGTCCGCAGAGCGGCCAGCTTGCTTTTCCGATTGCACTGTCCCGCAGCCTGCACCATGGAATCCAAGCCAGCTTCTGCGCGATACACCATCGGAAAGGAAAGAAAGGCAAGAAAGGAAAGATCGATGCCGGCCTCCACAAGCCGCATGCTGACCACGCGGCACGGTTCGGCTTCACCTGCTTGTGAATCCTCTCAAGCACTGCGCGCCGATGCGCACAGCATCACCGGTGGCAACGCCGCTTATTTGCGGAGCACCCATTGCACAGGCCCCATCAGGCCGGAGCTGAGTGGTCGCGCGTCGGGGCTGACTCGTATGTTGGTGCGTGTAATTCGCTCTGCCTCGGGCAATCGAGCATCGGCGACGAGCCGGTTGTTCCAAAGGTTTGTGACCTCAACGGTCAAGGTATTTGTGCCTGGCTGCGGCGGCTGGGCAAAGCAGGCCAGGAAGGGGTGCGCCCACACGGTAACGGGCGGCTGCTGGTTCAACGTGACCCGCGCAATTTCGCGGACATCCTGAAACTCGAGACACGCCTGCTCGCCTGCGCTGAGGGGGGGAGCCGTAAACCGGGCCCGGTAGGTTGCTGAGCCGGAGAAGCCGACGAGCGCCGGGTCCCATGTGGTCCAGTCGGTCAGCGCCGACACGGTAAACGGACGATCGGGCGCACCGCGATCTTTCTGAAAGGTAACCGACCAACCGGCTGCGGTCGTGAATGGCAGCATATGCGGCAGGCTCGGCGCGGTCGCGGTCCGGGGCAAGCTTCGAGGGGCAAAAACAACAATCGTTGAGCCGTACGCCGGCAGATCGAGGTGCAGCGTCGTCGTCTCTGCCGATTCGGCGGTCGGCGTAACGGCGTGTCGCTCGCCGCTCACGGCATCCCACAGCTGGGCCGCACCGGTCGCGCGCAGGCGCACGTCAATGTGTGACGGCGTGGCGTATCCGCTGCGGAGAAAGTAAATGTCGAAGTCGGCGCCATCGCCGGCAACGCGCCGATGGATGTAGTTGATGTTGCCGCGGCTTGCGGCGCCGAGCGCGGCGCCGGAGAGCAGAGTGACGTCAGGCGTGAGGCCCATGCGCAAGAGCGCCTCGTGCGTGTTGGCGGTGCAGTCGATGCGGCCGGCGCCCACCTGGCGCACGCCGCCGCTGCATCCACCCCACAGACGCAGGACGATGCGGCGAAACTCAGCGCGGCGATCGGCAGAAACGTTGCCATCCTCTGAGACAGGCGGAAGTGCGACGACCGTGCCCCCCTGTGCGAGATAGCGCTCGACAAAGGCAAGTACCGGCAGCGAGATGCGCCCTGTTGCGGGCAGTACCAGCACGCGCCAGCGTATGCCTCGGGGTCCGACGAGTGCAGGTCCATTGATGCGGGTGGCCCCGAGCAGCGCGTCTTCGTCCGTCACATCGTAGTCGTAGCCGGGCAGCGCGTGGGCCGGGTCATCCTGCTTCAGCCGAACGAAGTTGGGCACACTGCTGCCGTAGAAATAGAGCACGTCGTTGACCGCGGTGCCCTGCTGCATGGCGAATTGCACGCGATTGAGGTAGGTAAGGAAAGCAGGCGACTGTTCCCACCACGTGACCTTGGAGTTCAGGTGTGTGCCGGCAAAGTACTCCGGCCCGGGCAGGCCCGCATCGGCGGGGCTTGAGGTGAACTCGTGCCAGACCAGACGGTTCATGCCTTCGGTCACTGCCATGTCGAAGGCCGGCTTCAGGTCGTTCGCAAGCGACTCGGACCACTGCGGGCCGATGGAGGTTTCTCCCTCACTCGCGGCATAGGGCTTGCCGTAAATGTCAGCGGCACTGGCCGACTCCTTGCTG
Source organism: Vulcanimicrobiota bacterium (assembly GCA_964658225.1). GTDB lineage: Bacteria > Acidobacteriota > Terriglobia > Terriglobales > Acidobacteriaceae > EB88. Next base: position 14,831 of record CAZZYH010000008.1, read on the forward strand.
AAGAAGCGCTGCTCATCGCGGCGACGATGAGCATTTTGCGCCCAGAACTCCGTCTGCGGAACGGCCTGGCGGCGAAACGTCTCGAGCGCGTCGAGCGGCGCTGCGTGAGGGCCACCGCTCTCTGCCTCAACGCCCATGCCGAAGGCGGCAGCGCGCTCGGCGAAGCGGTCGTAATGGTTGACAACAATCAGGTCGGCGACTGTGCGACGCAGGTCGGTGAGGAAGCGCACGGAGCCATCGCGGCTGCCGATCATGCGCCCCGCCAGCACCGGCAGATAAGGCACAGGGTCGTAGCCGCGCCGCGCGGCGAACTGCTGCTCAAAGCCCGCCGTCCAGTTGGTGCCCCCAAGCTCCCAGCTATCGCTCGCCAGATACTTCAGGCTGGTGTAGGGTTTGGCCGCGGTCAAAAGGGGCTCCACCACGGCGTCCCAGTAGTGATCGAAGGCGTGGCGATCCATGTAGTCGATCGCGAGGCCCTTCCATGTCTCACTCGAGGTGGAAACCTGAGCGCCCGAGTCTGTATAGCCGACCCGGAGAATCTCCCACTTGCCCGCGGGCAGATCCAGGTGAAGATGGCCGTCGGGGGCAAGCGGCAGACGGCGCACCTCCTCCAGGCCCGCGTCGACATCGGCCCGGCCTGCGTGCTCCCCATCCTCCAGCAGGCTCGCCGTATTGTTCATGTTGAAGCCGCCCTCTGTCGCGGCGGCGCGTATCGCCATGCCGGGCGGGTAGAGGCCGCTGATTGCCGAGCGGGCCGCGCTCTCCGTGGCTGCCGAGGCAAACCCCGGGGCCAACGCCGTGCCGTGGTGCAAAGGGTAGGCAAGCACAGCGATCTCCCGGTAGAGGTTGAGGGTGGGCGGTTGCTCGATCGTCACATCGAGCGCGCGGCCGCCGTCGACATCGAGACGGCGAAAGGTGACCAGCTTCGCGGCGTCCTCGGGTGTGACCATGGGGCCGCCCAGATTCCAGCCGCTGGTGATGTTCAGCGTGACCTCAAGCCCCAGTCGGTCGGCCTCCCTGAGCGCATGCAGGTACAGCGCTGTCCATGCGGGCGAGCCAAACCGAGGGCCGGCGGGTACGGCGGCGTTGCCGTTCTGGTCAGCCCCGTTCGCGTCGACCAGCAGCACGCCGCCGAAGCCTTTATCCTTCATCTGCTCCAGGTCATGCGTAATGGTTGCCGATGTCGTGTTGCCGTTAAGCCACCACCAGTAGCAGCGCAGCCTTGCCTGCGGCGGCGGGTTGCGAAAGCCCTCGACCAGGCGGTCGATTGTCGCCGAAGGGCGAGAGTCGGTCTGTGCACGCAGTCCAGCCGACGAGGCCAACAGCAATCCGATTCCCGCCAGAGCCCGGAACATGCTTTCTCCTTAAGTCGCATTGGCTGGTCCCTGTCGCTGCGCCAGGGCTACGGGCGGCAACCTGTCGCTTAAAAGTTGAGCCGCGCAGTCAGCTGCCCGATGCGGGGGTCGTTGGCTTGTACAAGCGTCACCTCACCCCAGGTTGAGCTGCCGATTCCCGTCCCCGGGCCTCCGAAGTTGGGCGTGTTGAGAACATTGAAGAACTCGCCGCGCAGCTCGAAGTTGATTCCCTCGTGAATTTGAAACTGCTTGAACAGGGAAGCATCGATGAGAGGGTGAATGCGCTGGCGAATATTGAGCACCGGGCTGTTGCGCTGGGTCGTGTACTGGGTCCGCAGACGGTAAGCCGGTGTGGGCGAGAGGGCGTCGCAGCCGGGCGCACCTGCCGTGGAGGCAACGGGGGCGCCGGATGCGTTCTCGTAGCAGGTGTTGAGGTAGCGTTGATAGGTGGGATTCGCCTGGCGAGGGTTGCCGATGAGATCGACGCCGCCGGGTGCAGAGATCAGTCCGCCGTTCTGCGCACGCAACACGCTATTGAGCTCCCACCCGCCGAGAACGGACCGTTTGAAGAAGCCGGCGCCCGAAAGACGCGGCAGCTCCACGGTTCCAAACACAGTGCCTTGAAGCGTTGCATTGCCGTCCTGCACCGTAGTCAGGTTGGTATCAAAAGCATTGAGAAACGAAGTCCGCGCCATCGTCTTCTGCCAGGTAAAGTTTCCCTGCAGACTGAAGTGCTTCTTCATCGGCCGCTGCACCTGCAGCTGCATGGCGTTGTAAGCGGTGCTGCCGATCGAAGAGTAATCGGCGGTTACTGAGCCGAACTCGGGGTAAGGGACCAGCAATTGATTTTGGGCGACCGTGGCGGCGTTCAATCCCGTGGTGCCGGTAAACAGGCCGGCCATCGGGTTTGGCACTGCAGCATTCAGCAAGGCGATCTCTGCCGAGCCCTGGTCATAGTACTGGGCGGGGAGGAAGTTGATGTTGTGGTTCACTTCAAGGCGTGTTGCACGGTTGCCCACATAGGCCACCTGCAGGGCCAGATCGCCAGGTAACTGCTGCTGGACATTCAATGTCCACTGCGTGCTCTTCGGCTGTACATGACCCTGGTCAACAAAACTGATGCTCTGGCCGAGCGCGGTTGCCAGGCCGAGCGAACTGCCGGTGGGCAGCTGCACGCCTGAGGGAAATGGATTGCTGACCGGATTCAGCGGCGCACTCGTCAAGTAATTTCCATAGCTTGTCGACTGGCTGAAGCCTGTGCCGATCGGCGACTCCAGAGTATTGAAGTAGATGACGCCGTAGCCCGCGCGGGCAACTGTCCTAGGTGTAACCTGGTAGGCGGCGCCCAAACGCGGCTGTACGTTGTTCCAGTCCTGCGGGTAAGCGTAACGGTTGTTGTTACTGGTAAACTCAAGGCCGCCGTTCAGCTTCAGGCTCGGCACGGCGACCTGGAGCGGGCTGACGCAACTGGTGCAGAAGCTTGTGACCTGCTTGTTGTACCTTTCGGTAAAGGGCGACTCGTAATCCCAGCGCACTCCCAGGTTCACGGTAAGCCGGTCCGTGACACGCCAGTCATCCTGCGCGAAGGGGGCGGTATAAATCTGCTGCAGCGCATAGGCCGCGGCAATGTTGTAGGAGACCGAGGAGTGATAGCCCAGAAGCAGCGACGCAAACGGGTCGCCTGAGTCAGGATCGGCGCCGACTACCCCGGTCACCGAGTTCTGCTGGGTAAAGCGCCGGTCGAAGGTAAGATTGCCGAAGCCGCTCTCAGGGTTCTCCACGTTGTAGCGGATGAGATTGCCGTCGAAGCCGAGGCGCAGCGTGTGCCTGCCAAAGGTCCGAATCAGGATCTCAGACAAGTCGCCGGTCAGGTTGGTGCTGATCTGCCCGCCAGCCCCGGCCGCCAGGCCTGCATAGCCGTCACTGCTGAACGAGATACCGGGGAAGCTCTGGTAAGGCAGCCCGGCGCCCGAGATACCGATCGAAGACAGGTCGAAGTTGTTGCTGCCTGGATAGATAAGTCCAAAGGGATGCCAGAGAACGCCGATGCGCGAGTCGAGGACCGTGGAGGAAGAGAATTGGTGCACGTCATCCAGGCTGCCGCCGCGGTTGTTGCGGTATACGGTATAGCCGTAGCCGCTGGGTCCAACGCCTTTCGGGAAGCCCTGCAGCGGGTAGCTCTGCGTAAGGCCCGATCGGAAGAGGGTGACGTTCAACTTATTCCTTGCGCCGATTGCCTGGTCGCCGCGCACGATAAACGATGGATACGTGCTCGGGTAGGAGGTCTGGTTGGAGATGTAGCTGACCGGGCTCAGTGCTGTGGCCCCGGGGACGTTGACCTGGGGGAAATAAGTGGCCAGCGCCGCGCCGGAAGCGCTGATGCGCCCGGCAATGTTGTTCTGCGGGAAAAACACGGTCCGGTTGCCATTTGCATCGACCGGCGCATTGGGGTCGTAGAGCTGCACACCGGACTGGCACAGGCCCTTGGCATCAAAGCCGCCTGTGCACAGGGCTGAAAAGTCGCCTGAGCGCTCCGCCGCGGTGGGCACGCGCGCCGAATAATTGATCGCGGTGTGCGACGCATAGCGCTCGTAGGAGACCATGAAGAAGGTCTTGTCGTGCCCGTTGTATAGATGCGGCAGAAGGACCGGCCCATCGACCACAAAGCCCGTCTGGCTGAGCTGGTCGTTGTTGCGCGGGGTGCGCGTTGCCGGGTTCGCGGCATCCTGACTGGGAACTTTCTCATAGGTGTTTGCATTGAGATACGTGTTCTGAAAGACGTAATACGCGGCCCCGTGCAGCTGGTTGGACCCGCTGCGCACCACCGTGTTGGTCACCGTGCCGTTGCCATGGCCGATCTGCGCGTCGAAGATCGAGGTCTGCACCTTGACCTCCTGCACGGCCTCGGGGGAGGGAACAAAGCCGGTGTAGGAGGAGCCGGACAGCCGCTCGGCCGGGTCGTCCGGAATGCCGTTGAGCAGCAGACGATTGTGTCCCGCGCTGCCGCTCGAGAGTACCTGCACGGCGACCCCGCTAAAGGGGTTCGTAAACTGGCTCGACTTGCCTTGGAAATAACCACCCGACCCGGTGTTCTCAACCCCTGCGGCCAGCGTCGCCATCACAAACGGGTTGCGGCCCTCGTTGGGCAGGTCGGTCACGTCTTTGGCGCTCAGCGTGGTCGCAATGTTTGGCGAGCCGGTATCGATCAGCGTGTTGGCGTCCGCGTTGACATTGATGGTCTCGGTCTGGGAGCCCGGCGTCAGCTTGAAGTCCACTTGCTGCAGTTTGTCGGCTGTCAGGATGACGCCTTGCCGGCGCTCCACCTGGAAACCCGGCACGCTTGTCGTCACCACGTAGGTGCCTGGGTTCAGCTGGCTAAACGTGTATGCGCCCGAGCCGTTGGTCGTGCCTGTCGACTTGAAGTGGGTTGCGACCTCTTCCGCCGTCACCGTGGCGTTTGCAACCGAGGCTCCCGTGGCGTCTGTCACCTCTCCCTGAATGGTGCCGAGGTAGGCCTGCGCCAGCAGGGAGCCGGCCGGCAGAATAAGGGGTGCAGCCGCGAGTATCGCGAGAAGGTGGCGAGAGGACGGGTTCATGGGTGGTCTCCATAGGCGCGGCACAGCGACTTTCGACGCGAGGCCGACACTATGGGTTCGCGAAACACACGGCAAGTGAATTTACCGGAAGACACCGCAACTTCTAACCGTTAAAAGTACCCTTAAGTGTTGCACTGCAAAGGTTTGCGCGTGCCTTGCGCAGTTTACCGGGGCAAATGGCGAGTGGTACACTCGCCGCACCTGGGGGGGCCAATGCGAGGAGTCTATGGTCGGTGAGCCTTTGCTTGCGGTGGAGGAGCACAAACGAGCGGAGCCGAGTGTTACCGAAAGTCTCGCGCTCGTTCGGCGCGTCGCCGCCAGCGCCCAGTTCGCGCGGACCGCTCGCCTGCGCAGCTTTCTGCTGTATGTGGGCCAGGAGTCGCTGAAGGCCGGGGCCGCGGAAATTCACGAGCAGGACATCGGCATGCGAGTTTTTGAGCGTTCGCGCTCCTACGACCGCAGCCAGGACAACATCGTTCGTGTGAACGCGACTGAGCTGCGCAAGCGCGTGGATGCCTATTTTCAGACGGACGGGATCGCCGAGCCGCTTATCTTCTCGATCCCGCGCGGTGGGTATCGCCTGGTTTTTGCCTGGCGTCAAACGCCAGCCACTGCTGAGCCTGAAAACGCTGTCGATCCTCGAGACGCCCTTGAGCCGGCCCATGACACTGGCTTTGCCGGAGCCCCGGCCGCAGTAGCACTGGAAGCCTCGGTCGAACCGCCGGGCGAGGAGCAGGCGCCGGTCCCAATGCCCGCGCCTTCGCCGCTCACTGTCGTTCCGGTTGCGCTCATCGCCGGCCGCCGGCAGCTCGCAGCCCTCCGCTGGCTGGTCGGGCTGGCAGCCCTGCTGCTGGTCGCCTGCGGGTGGCTGCTCTACAGCAACCGCCAGCTGCGCCAGGGCACCGGGCCGTGGAGCCGCGAGCCTACCCTGGCAAAGTTCTGGACCGAGGCCACGCAGGCTCCCCAAACCGACATCGTGTTGCCGGACGACTCGCTTACCGTCGCTGAGGAGATTCTGGGCCGACCGATTTCGCTCAGCAACTACCTCGACCACCACTACATTCCGGTCGACGCAGCCATCTCTCCAGAGCGGCGGGCCGCGGTGCAGGATCTGTTCCACCACAACCTGGTAACTCTGGGAGGCTTCCACGCGGCGCAGCAGTTTTTGGCGCTGACGCCGCTCGCTGCCAACCTGCACCTCACCCTGGCGCGCTTTTATGCAGCCGACCTGTTGCAGCGCGACAATGTGATTCTGATCGGCGGCGAAAAGTCGAACCCCTGGGTCCACCTGTTCGCCGACCAGATGAACTTCCATCTGGACTTTAGCCCAAGGGGCGACCACGCGTTCATCACCAACCAGCACCCCGGAAACGGGGAGCGCCGCGTCTACGAGGCCAGCATGGACAGCAATGCGCTTGCCGGCTACTGCGTTGTTGCCTTTTTGCCGGATGCGGGCCGCAGGGGCAGCGCCATTGTCCTGGCCGGCAGTGACTCAGACGCGACCGGGGCGGGCGCAGGCTTCCTTACCTCCGAGTACCAGCTTCGAGAGTTTCTCACTCGCCTGCACGCCTCGAGCTTTCCCTACTTTGAGGTTCTGCTGCGGACCTCACGGCTGAGTGGCGCCAGCTTCAACTCAGAGATCGTCGCATACCGCACTTATCCCGGTCCGCGTGCTCAGTAGCGCCGCGAGCGTCGATTGTCCGCACCGTGTCCCGGGTCGCGTGCACGGGTGAAGACGGAGCCGGTCCATGAGTCTCACGCGCTTCCGCTGATGCCGAAACTCCAGCTTCGGGCGTGGCCGTCTTGTCACCACCCGCCACATGGTACGTCTTGATTGAGTACGCCTGGGGCTCTCGCGATTTTGAAGGCAACCTCGCTCCGCACGGCTGGTTCGCCGCGGACTCCCGCAACCTGCTGCGGAACATGATGGTCCGCGAACAGGGGCTTTGCACCTGCTCTCGGCTGTATCGCCCGCGTGGATCGGGCCGGGCAAGGAGATTCGCGTGGAGCGCGCGCCGACTCCCCTCGGCCCGCTCGGCTTTACGCTCTCCACGCCCACGGCCAATCGCGCCGTGCTCACGATCCATGCCCATGGGCAGACCGCACCCCGCAACCCGCACCCTGGTCCTCCACCTGCCGTGGTTCCTGCAGGTCGAATCAGCGACGGCCGGCGGCAGGCTCGTCATCGCACACGACAACACTGTTGTTCACCAGCACCGTCAGCGCAACGGTCGGCCCCGCGCAACACGTCAAGCGAGAGCAATCGGCAAGTGTGCGTTGTTCTCGCAGCAACCATCGCAGGTCTTCTTTGCTCGACAATCCGGGAGATGCGCTCCATGCGCAGCTCCCCGCTCGAGCCCGCTGCGCATCTGGGTAGGACGCATGCTCCGCCCTTGACCGGATCAAACCTCTGCCGCTCGAGAACGCCGCGGCAGAGGGCTGTGCACCGGCCCTGCTGCGCATTAGAAGTTGAACTTCACCGCGAATTCAACCGTGCGCTGCTCATAGCCGGGCGTGCCGGAGATCGCGGTGATGGTGCCGACGCTCGCGGTGTTGCTGATGGCAGCGTTCGGCGTGCTGAAGTTGGGGTGGTTGAAGACGTTGAAGGAGTCGGCCCGCAGCTGGACGTTGTACCGCTCCTTGCACAGGATGTTCTTTTGCAGGTTCATGTCCCAGTTTTGAAAGCCGGGTCCGCGCAGAAGGTCATAGGCGGAGTTTCCATAGGTGGCGAAGGTGGTTGCACCGGCAGCGGCGGCGTACAGGGTGGAGCAAGAGCCGGAGAGGCCGGTGGTGGTGTAGCACGGCGGTGCAGCAAAGGCGGCCGGGTTAAACCACTCCGTTTTTGATTTGTGTTGGGGGTAAAGCGGCACGCCGGGGACGCGGTCAGCGCGTCCGCTCACCTGCCCGGCCGGCGAACCCGGAGCCGAGTACGTCACCGAGAAGGGCTGCCCGGTCTGGATGCTGGTGATGCCGGAGATCTGCCAGCCGCCGACGAGCTTGTTGACCAGGTTGCCGGAGTCGGAGAGAAACGCCTGTCCACGGCCGAACGGCAGCAGGTAGGAGTAGTTGAGCGCCAGCACCTGCGGGGTGATGCCGGAGACCGGCCCGTAACTGTCGTTAGGCTTCAGGCCGGACGGGTCCTCGATGTTCTCGGTGCCGAGCACGCGAGTCCACTGGTACTCCGCGCCGAAGGCGATGCCGTGGCTGTACTGCTTATGCAAGCCAAGCTGCAGCGAGTTCATCGAGCTGTGGAAGATGGGGGCAATGTTTTCGGTGATGGCCGAGAACGGCTGCACCAGGTTCGTGCTCTGGACGCTCACCCCGACCACCGGCGGGTCCTGCAGGTTGATGTTGGGGGTGGTTGTTCCCGGGCCGCCGAAGTTATTCTGCTTCAGATTGTGCTGGCCCACGTAGCCGATGCGAACATCCAGCCCGTGCTTGAACTGGTGCTCCAGGGCCAGGTTGTACTCCTCGGTGTACGGGGTGGTGGTTCGGGGCTGCGTCAGCACGGAGGGGTTCGCTGTGAACTTTCCGGTCGCCGAGAAAGGGTTGTTCATCGTGAAGGCCGGCGCGCCGGTCGTCGAATTGGTGTAGCTCTCCGAGCTGACAAAGGGCAGCGTGGTGAAGGGTGCGGTGTCGACGTAGTTCGACGCCAGCAGGTTGAAGAAGATGCCGGCCGCGCCCCGAATGACCGTGTTCGGCAGAACCTCATAGGCAAAGCCAAAGCGCGGGGCAACGTTCTTCTTCGACTGGCCCAGGTAGGTGAACACGTCGCTCGGCAGGCCCACCTGTGAGGAGAGCGCGATCGGGATGGCGCCATGGATGAAGGCCGGGATGGAAGCCGAGGGGTAGGCGTTGCCGAAAACGACGACCTCCTTCAGCGAGGGAATGTAGAGCGACTCTGCCCCGTAGGGGCTCGGCTTGAACCACTGCAGGTCGTAGCGCACGCCAAGGTTGAGGGTCAGCTTCGGGACCGGCTTCCAGTCGTCCTGCACATACGCCGCGTATTGGCTGGAGATATTGCGGACGATGTAGTTGTTCGGCGTCGCGTTGCCGGTCGAGACGGGGTCGCCCAGGAGGAAGTCCGCAAAGGCGTTGCCGGAGTAGTGGCCGTCGAAGGTGAAGGAGCCGCGCTGCGGGGTCTCCGCCGAGTCGTTGAAGTGGTTGTCGTAGAGGTAGGAGCCGCCGAATTTGACCGTGTGCTTGGCGAAGACCTTCGTGAGCGCGCCGACGATCTGGCCGTCCTGCTCCAGGTCCTTCGAGCCCGACTCGGAGACGCTCTGGATGTTGGTGATCGTGATCTGCGGAGCGCCCTCGATCAGCTCCGGCCCAAGGCCGGGGATGATGGAAGAGAAGTCGGTCTTGTAGTTCTGCGGCGTGCGATAGATCGGCAGGTGGAAGTAGGAGCCGTAGATATCGAGCAGCAACGTGGGTGAGAAGGTGTGGGTGTAGCCCAGGATGAAGTTGCTGTTGTGCTCGCCGTCCTGCGCGTTGCCGCCCTGCAGGCTGTCCGCGCCGTTGGTTGCGTTCGGCCCGTAGAAGGCGCGCAGCCAGGTGAAGCGGAGCTGGTCATTCGGCCCGATCTTGTGGTCGACGCGCAGCGAGAAGCGCGTGGACTTGCTCAGCTCCTGCACCTCTTCAAAAGTATTGGTGCCGCAGCCCGCCGTCGTCGGTTTGGGATAGAGGATGGTCAGCAACTGCTGGTCGACAGGGTTCAGCGTCGTGTTGATGACGTTGCCGGGGAAGGCAAGGCCGGTTGCCGGGTTGGTGATGACGGTGGGCGTCGGGACGCCGTTGACCTTCGGCTCGCAGACGCCGCCGGCGAGAAACTCGCTGAAGTCGCCCTGGCGCTGCAGCAGGCTGGGCTGCTGGGTGCTGAGCGCGTAGGACTGCGTGAGGTGGAAACCCTCAAAGGCAGCGAAGAAGAAGCTGCGGTCGCGACCGTTGTAAAGCCTGGGAATGAAGACAGGGCCGCTGAGGTTGCCGCCGTACTCGTTGCGTTGGTAGGGCGGCCTCGCCTGGGAGCCGCTGAAGTAGCTTTTTGCTCCAAGACCCTTGGACCGATTGAACTCGAAGGCCTCGCCATGCAGCTTGTTGGTGCCGCTGGCGCTGACCACGATGATCTGCGCCGGCTGGTTGAACTCCGCCGGCGCGCCGGTGGTCAGGATCTTGAACTCCGCAATGGCATCGAGCGAGGGGACCTCACCCTCGCCGCGCTGCAGGGTGACCTCCTGGTTGGTCACGCCGTCGAGCGTCGAGCCGAGCCCTCCGTAGGCGTTCCTTCCGCCCGTTCCAATGGCCGCCGTCACGCCGCGCGTGTCGAGCTGGTCCTGCGCGCCGACGCCCTGCACCCCGGGCGCGAGCGCAATCAGTCCATTGATGCCGAGGCGGCCGTTGAGCGGCGTGTTCTGGATCGCCTGGCTGTCGATGACCGAGCCGATCGAGGACTCTTCTGTCTGGATCGTCGGCCCGGCGCTCGTTACCTCGACCGTCTGGTCGGCTCCGCCGACCGACAGCTCCGCGTTGATCTGCGCCACCTGGTCGATCGACAGCGTGATCGCATTCTGCTTGTACGCCCTGAAGGCCTCCTTGGTGATCGTGACGGTGTACTGGCCCGGGGGCAGCTGCGTCACCGTGTAGCTGCCGATTTCCGAGGTGGTGACAGTGTGAAGCGTGTTCGTCGCCAGGTCCTTCACCGTTACGGTGGCCCCCGGGATCGCCGCTCCCGTCGAGTCTGCCACCGTCCCGGTGATCGTTCCCGTGATGCCTTGCGCCAGCAGGGCGGGCGCCGGGCCGAGACAGAAAGCGAACAGCGACAGCGTACGCATGCGCCCGGCAGCCGGCTTCTTTCTGCCGTCGCCGCCGGGCAGATGGGTCGAGCACTCCATGTTCTTCCGGGATGCCTTCATTCCGGTCTCCTTCTTACGCTCTCGCGCGGTCCATCTCCTGCGTCTTCCAGCTTTGCTTCTGCGGGCCGGTAAGGGGCGCTTCCCATCATTGCACTTCGCTGTCGAGGGTGACCGGGTTCACGGTGCCCAGGGCAAGCGACGGTGGGGCAGGCTCGCATGGTTTGGGCCTGGCAGTAGAGGCACCGCCCTCTCTGTCCAGGATCTGACGACCGGAAAAATCGCGAGCGGCACTCCGTTGCCCGCAGGGCTGATCCCAAAGCGCGCTCTCACCTGGGCAGATGGAGACAACATCCTCTTCGCGGTGCACGAGAATAAGGCGGATGCGGTGTGGACGATCGCCGTCGACGGAAAGCATCCGGCGAAAGTGATTGAACTGCCCGGCCGCGTGGTGTCAACCATAAAGATGAGCCCCGGAAGCAAGCGCCTCGGCATCGTGACGGCGCACCCGATATCCGATGTCGTCCTCATCAACGAAGTGAATTAGCGCCAACGCGGTGTCCCGGTAGGATTGGATCCAGAAGCCCCAGCTATCCGAGCTGCAAAGGCGTCAAGAATAGTACTGCGAATGCGCATATACGGCGGATCAATTCAATGAGTTCGTCTAGCAGGATCAACCTTACCCGCCAAAACAGACGCAGATTGATCTCGCCGATTCGTACGCGCTCCCCGGGGTAGCTATCCGTCATAGCCCGTAAACGCCGCAGCACGGAGACGGCTCCCGCCAGCAAACTCCGCAACCGCCTTTCTGGCCAACTGGTGGTACGCCCCACATGAAGGTTTGAAGATGCGTCAGCAGACACTGTTTCCGGCGATCAGCTTTGGCACCGCGGCGGTTACGTTCTACACGGCAGCGGACTCCGATCCGGGCAAGCTGATCGGCGGCAATACGTTCAGCAGATTCTCCGTTCTTGCGCTACGCGGCGTTCCCCCCCCAGCCCACATGGAGGTCGCCGTTTCTCGAGAGTGCTGCCAACATTCCCGACCAGATTCAGAGCAGCTTATGACGCTGACTCGTCGTCGCAAGACCATAGAGCGCATTGTTGAGAATGTCCTGGCCGTAGGGCGATAAGGCCGCGAAGCTTCCGTCTGTGCTCAACATGCGTGCCGCGCACTCGTCCGGCCCCCACGACCAGGCAAGCCAACCGGTTTCGTGATCGAAGAGTGTGGACAGCAGTGCCTGGTAGGTGAATCCGTTTGCCGGGGTCACACTTTCGCCGGTGCCATCCAGGCTGTAGTAGCCAAAGACTGTCTGGCCGTCTACTACCTCGTCCTGCCGATTCGCGATCTCGCCGAAGACGATGGGCAACGACGCATTCACGCATTGCTGGATAGAGGGCATCCCATCGTAGCCGGCCCAATAGGCGTGCGCGCTGAGCAGGATATTTTGCTGCGGGTCGGATGCGATAAGCTGCTTGCCGACCGCGAGAAAGACGTCGAGCGATGTACCGCAGTCCGGAGCATCGACCATGATCGGACAGTTCAGCCCTTGACTCCGAATCCTCTGGAAGGCCGTGGCGTAGTCCGCACAGTACGCGTCGAGAACCGTCTGCGAATCCCCTGCCCAGTGGTAGAAGCCGACCTCGTTGGCCAGATTGATCACGAGGTACGCGGCATGTTTGGCCAACACCGCGACCACATCGCTCGCAGTCCACCACGAGACGAGTTCCGAGTTGAGCAGGCTCGTATCCGCCGCGCACGTAAGATCGGCCAGCATCAGGATCGGGATCATCCCCGCCTGAGCACATTGCGTCAGGACGTTGTCGAGATCGGACAGTGAGTAGGCCGGGCGATCCGGATCCCCGTAGTTCACATACCACTGGAGGCGAACGGCATTCGCATGGCTCTGCGCCACCGCGGAGAGATAGTCCGACGGAGGAAATGCCCAATCGTCAAGTAGGGGAAGGTTGACGCCACGAAGAATGACTTTGGTTCCGGTGCGGCTTAGCAAGAATCTTCCTGAGGTATAAAGCGTGTCGCGCTCGGACATTGGACTCCGGTATCTCCTGTGAATTTCGCTATAAGGTGTAACTGGTGACGAAGACCAGTCTTTGCGCAGACGAGGGTGCCGCTCCTGCTACTCGCCCCGGCGCGTCGACCGGCCAGTTTTCATACTCCCGCACCACGATGCGCATGGGCTGTGTGCCGCGAGCGACTGGCAGCGTGATGTTCCTGATCCACTGCGTCACAGGGCTTGGGAAGCGGCTCACCGGCACCAGGACCACCTCTTCGCCCGGCATCCACAACGTGGAGCCGTTCGTGCCCTGGTCGATCTCCAGCTGGGCCTGAAAGCTGTTGCCATTCGGATTTACCGGACCGGTTACGGCAATATGGACGCTGGGCGGCGCTGTCGTATTGAATACAAGGCTCATGCTGCGACCTGCCGCGATCTGGACAAAGTCAGCAAGAACAATCTCCGAGCAGGCATTGATCTCCTGGCCTGAGTTATAGGATTGGTACCGCGTGAGCGCCAGCCGCAGGAATGGGAAGTAAGCCTGGCCGGTGTCGATCTCGATATCGGCGTACCAGCGGCCGTTGTTGGGGGTCGCGCCAGGGTCGGCCGGCGCAGTCGGATTCGATGGATCAGGTGGCTCAAACTGAACCGGGAACGCGACGACGGCAACACCCGTGTCCGTCGCCTGGAAGCGATAGCCGGGAAACGAGCCGATGTCGACCCTCGGAGCGAGCGTTCCGCCGGGAAAGTGCTGCGGCAGCGGTGTAAAGGGCGAAGGAATCGCGATGCCGCCGATCGCAGGATCGGCGCCCCACTGCGTGACATAGGGGACATAAGTAGCCGGCACCTCGGGCGGTGCGGTCGGCGGGGCAGGGGGCGTGGTGGCTGCAGTCTGGGCGACCGGGCCGCCCCCTTTGCCACCGCCTCCGCCTCCTCCGCCGTGAATGGGCGGGGTTGTGCCACCACCGCCATCCGCCGGCGCTGGCGGAGCCGTCACCGGGATCACCACGCCCAGTTGCTCGCCGTCCCCGGATGCATACCAGGGCCGATCCATGTAGACGCGAACGCCGCAGGAGCGGGTCTGTGTCGGGTTGCCGCTTCCATCCGTGCTCTGCTCCCAGCCGAAGAGCGGAAGCACATAGAGCACCTTCGGAGCAGGCGGCCAGGTGGCGGTGGGCACGTTGAGGGTCAGCGGCAGGCTGGTCTGGGTCACGTTCGCCGGGTCGTCGGTGATGGAGGCTGGGAAGAACTCCATGAAGCGCGTCGTGGTCACCACCGTGTAAGTCACCAGCCGCGCCTTGGTGTCGTGGAACTCGTGCTCGACGAACGGCAGCGCGGAGGAAGGGACCTGCCCTGCGGTATACCAGGCCGCGTCACTCAACGACACCATGCCCTGGGTCACGCTCCCCTGGTAGCTCTGCTGATAGGGGGCATGGACGCCGTCGTCCACCCACTCCTGCCAGGCGGCGAGGACCTCGGCCTTTGCGGTACTGGCCGCGTCGAGGGTGATGGTGCTGAACATGAGGGCGAAGGTGCCGGGCCGGGTCATATACGTGCCGGCAGAGAAGGCGGAGACGATCAGCGGCCGCTGCACGGCATGGACCAGGTTGACGGCGCGAGCCGGAGTGAGCTGAGAAATCCGGCCATTCAGCGCTCCGGCCATGGCGTCCGGAATACTCGCCACATGGATCTTGCCCGCGGCGATCTGGCTCCAGTAGTCGAACAAGAGCAGGTTCGTGGCAGAGAGGCCAGCGGTCAGGTTGATGCTGTAGGACGATGCTTTTGGCAGGCTGACCGTGACCGCGTGACCCACCGGATCGACGACCACACCGAACGCGCCCTCCTGGAGGATGAGCCGCGACGAGTTCAGCGCAGGCCAGGTAGCGTCGAACGTGAGCGTCGTCACAGGATCTGTGGGGGTGGTGGTCGCTGGAGTGAAGTCGAGGACTGCGCCGGTCACGGTCGGATCCGGTAGGTAAGGCACAGCGGGCGGAGTCGCGCCGTACGGCTGCGCGGAGAACGACGCATTGAGCCTGGCGACGAAAGTCGGATCGTTGAAGAGCTCCGGATTGGGCCGGCCGTTCAGGTCGAGCGCGCCATGCCAGTCGGCCATTTGCAGCGAAGTAGAAGGCGGCGCAATGAGGCGCTCGGCGTTGCCCGGTGCAGGGGTGTTCCAGTCGCTGCGGAGCACGATCGTTGCATTGGTTTCGCCGGGACCGGCGGGGTCGCGCATCAGCAGTACCGGAGGCGGCGCTGGCTCATAGCGCAGGAAGGTGCCCAGGTTGGTCGTGAACTGCGTAGCCGTCGCTGTCGTAAGCGGCAGACTGTATCCGGCGAGGTCGACCGTGCGCAGGCGACAGTTATAGCTCTGTCCGAAGCGGAGCAGCGGCAGCGTCCCGGGCCGGGCGGCTGCAGTCACGGAGAACTCAAGATTGCTGGTGCCCGCGGCGGACTGGTCGAGCAGTGCGCCATCCTGGCCGGACATCTTGCCCGGGCGTGGAGCTGAGAGACTCCAACCCTGCCAAAGGAAGATCGTCTCGTGCGTCCAAAGGCTTGCCTCAGGACCGCCGAGCGCGGGATTGAAGGCTTGCAACTGGGCCCAGCCTTCATCGTTCCACTGCAGTTGTCGCGGGCTGCCGGTGAAGGTGCAGGTCCCGACGCGCTGGTGCAGGGAGAACCAGGTGGTCGAGCCCGCCGGCTGGATGTCGACGCGGAAGCCGCGCACCAGCGTCTCCGCGCTGACCGTCGGCGCTTGCGGCGTGGCCGAAGTAGCCAGCGCGGCCTGCATCTGGAGCATGGTGGTGAGGGTGACGACGAGGCCGTTCTCGCCGCTGCGTGCGAGGCCAAGCCCTGCGGTGTTGGGCGCGGGCAGAGGCGCAGGTGTCGCCGTCGCATCGCGTGCCACTGCGCGCTTGAACTGCGCTGCCTGCTCCGGAAGCAGGCTGGCCAACGTCTCGAGTCGCAGGCTCAGGGGAACGGTGAAGTCTGGCGGGATGGTGAAGTAGCCGTCTGCCAGATCGGGCAGCGCTCCGGAGGTCGCAAGGCAAAACGTCGGAGCTCCGGCGTCATAGGTGTAAAGCGTCTTCGGTGTAACAAACGAGTATCCAGCAAACGCGGGATTGGCCGCGGGAGCCATCGCCATCTGGCTGTCGGCCAGACCGATCGCCGCGACCTCGCTCACGGGCAATGTGAAGTCGAGGATGAGTCCGAGAGCCCGCATCAGCGCCGGGTAGCGCGAGATGGCGGTAAGCGCGGCGTGAAAATCAAGGGAAGGCGCGGTCAGCGGCTGCGCGGGAACGGTCCGGTTCTGCGTGGCGGCGTTGTATCGTGCCGCCGCACCCGCCGAGAGCTGCCTGTAGTAGTCATCCATCTCGGCAAAGTGCAGCATCTCCGGCGTGAACCGGCCCGCAGACTTCGCGGCATGTTCTTCAAAGTGGGACGGTCTGAGCACCTTGTGCTTAGCCCGCAATGTGCGGATGGTCGTCCGCAGCTCCGCGCGCTCCGCTTCGGTGTCCGGGACCAGGTGTGCCAGACGGGAGGCGTTTGGGCCATTCGGAACACTACGCGGGGAGGCAGCCGGAACGGCCTCCCGGTTGCGGCCGCCGCCGTAGACAGGCGCCTGGTGGTACACGCCCAGAACTGACCGCAGGTTGGTTTGCACGGAGTAGCTCTGGGTCGTCTGCGCAGCCACGGCCGATGCCGCTCCGCTGGAAAACGCGGCCACCGGCAGCGTGTCCGGAAAGACCAGCTTCCACAGTGTCGAGTCGATCGCCGCCGGATTGGGCGTCAGCGTGGCGTTATTGGTATTGGCGAAGATGGCGATAAAACTCGACGCCGCCATCAGGTCCGGCCAAAGCGTCGCACCGTTGAAGAGTGGAAAGTCGGCCATGGTCGCGGCCGGATCGGCGGAGACCAACTGCGGTGTTGCGACCAGCGAAAAATTCACCGCCTGCGAGCCGTCCGTCGCCCAGCCTGCGGGGAGGAGCGTCCACATAATCTGCCCAGGTGCTGCTACTGCCATTGGCTGCCTTCTTTCTCTTCCCGTAGAGCGCTTCCATGCTTCAGGCAAAGGCCTGCGTGTAGGTGGTCCAGTCGACCGGACTCATGATCTGGTCGCGCGGAATCGGCCAGGGCGGAGGCGCGTCGAGTGGCCGCGCGTGCTCGAGCAGCGGGACCGACGGCAGCTTGACGGGAAATTGCTTACGCAGACTCAGCGAGACGGACTGATGGAAGAAGAGCACCGAGACCTCCACGGTGACCGTGCACTCGCCCCAAAGGATGCCCGCTTCAGGGGCGTAGGTCACCCCGAGATAGAACGAGACGTGCAGCGTGATCAGGTCGAGAATGTTCAGTTGGCCGTCGGCGCGCACGTATCCGCCCAGTAGCGGGCCTTGTCCCGCAGTCGAGGACGACTGGAAGAACGCACCAAGCATGATCGAGACCGAGCCGCTGGCCACACCCAGGTCGAGCGAGACGCTCGCCCCTGCCTGTGCCGAAAGCGTGATCGAGGTGTTGGCAAGGTCCGAAGCATCGACCAGAAAATAACCGCCGCCACCGAGCAGGTCGACCGCAAGATCGAATGGATTGTCGGGGCCGGCGTAGTGGAAGTGGAACTCCACCGGATCGGTGCTGAGCGAAAGGACCACGTCGATGCCGATGGCGATGCCGCTCAGGTCGAAGACCCCCATGCCCACCTCCGGCACGGCAAACTCGAAGCTGAGCGTGATCGCCGCGTCATCGACCGAGATGGCCGGGCCGCTGGCAAACAGCGCTTCGATCGCATCGAAGAGGACCTGCAGGAAGTCGATCTGCCCGGTCAGGACGAAGGGCGTCGCGGACAGACCAACATGGACGGTCGGCTTCTTGCCGGTGGTCGAAGTGAAGGCCAGCGTGTCAAAGTTGATCTGGACCAGATCGAGCACGTTGAGGCTGAAGTTGTTGACGGTCGCGACCATGGTGCTGACCGGCGCGCCTGCCGGGATCGGCGCGGGGACCGGGCCCGGCAGCGGCCCGGGAGTAACCGGCGTGGTGATCGTGCTGCGCAGCGTGATGCTGCCGGCTACATCGCCGTTCAGCGTCAGGCTGACGAAACCGCCCGCCACATTCCATGTGTTCGGCTGCGAGGCAACGGTCGCCCCGCCGGTCGTCAGTCCACTGGCTGCAGTCTGCGGCGGCCAGGACAGCGTCGGCTGCCAGTTCATCGTCGCCACGATCTTGGTCGGATCGCTGGTGTCGACCTTGACCTGGGGGATGTGGGTCGTATCGAAGGAGGTGAGCCCTTCCATCGCGCCGACCAGATCCGTGAACGGGATCAGGTTCAACAGCTTGGCGTCGCTGGGAAAGAAGCTCGCCGGGTTGAGAGAGCCAGCAAGAAGGCCGGCGAGCGGCGCGGTGGGGTTGCCGGGATCGCCGGTAAGTGCACCGAAGGTGCGCGACAGGCCGCTGATGGCGAGCGACGGCGCAACGAGCCCATTCGCCTTGGCGCCCGACAGTGCCGCGGCAACCGGAGTTGCGAGGCCCATGTAGGCATCGACCGGGTTGCTGCCGTCGGTGAGCGGATTGAGGTACTCCGGAAGATAGCTGACGGCTACGTTCGACGCCGCGGCCGATGTCAGCAGGCCCACTGCGGGCAGGCTTACCCACGCCTGGTTGAGCGAGGGATAAAAATTCGAGATGGGCGCGGCCAGGTTCCACGGAACGCCCGTCGGAACCAGGCTTGAAACCTGCATGCTCAGGTTGGCGATCGCGTGGGTGGTATCGCCCAGAACGTTGGAGGTCGCCAGTGCCAGCTTCTGCCCGTTCAACACCGCGGTCGAGAGCGTGGATACTTGGCCTGGAACCAGGCTGCCCGTCGGCAGCGGGTCCGTATGGGGCGCAGCCTGCGCGGTAGCCGCGGTCGTCGAGCCGGTGTTGAAGGCGTTCAGCGCAGCGGTGATCAGGGCGTCCGATGAGGTGGCATCGACAAAGACCGCCGCCAGGTACGTGTCCGCGGTCTTTCGTGGCGGCTGAGCGAGTTGGTCGTTGTCATAGACGCGCGCGTGGAAGAGGAACGGCTGCCCGTTGACATAGGGCACGAAGGCGGGTCCTGTGCCGTCGCCGGGAACCGTGATGACCCCGGTCGCCTGGTCGATCGCGGGCGTGATCTGCGTCAGCAGGTCGACCTGCGTCAGCACCGCGTCGCGCAGCATGGGCGCACCGTTCGGCTGCTGGGTGTAGGTACGCGTGACCTCGCCCACGACGATGTACTTCTTGGTCGAGAGATAGGCCGTGTTGCCGGCATCGCTCGAGAAGCGCCGCTCCGCCACCTCCACCACCGAAGCCAGGTGCCCCCAGGGCAGCAGATAGCCGACCGTGACAGCGCGGATGTACTGGTCGCGTCCCTGGCTGATGAGCTGCGTCCATGCCGAGAGCGAATGCCCCGCGGGAGGGACGCCGGGTGGCCAGACCGAGCGCAGGTCCGCCCACGCGCCGAGCGGGCTGAGGATCAGGTGATCGACCGCGATGGCTGTGCCCGAGATATTGGTCTGCCCGGTCTCGTAGACGATGTCCTGCCGCTCGGTAGCCGTCAGGGCCTCGTCGGCAAACGCCGATCCCGAGCCGGGCGTATCGTAGGTCCAGACGGCGCGGGCGTTCTTTTCAAGCCCGCTGCGCTCGTTGACGAAGAAGCCGCTGCCGTCGGATCGCCCCTGTCGCACGCCCAGCCGCGCATGCCACAAAGGGCTGTTGGCCGCATCCGGATCGGGCGCGGGCGGTTGCACCCATCCCGCGTCAGGATCGAGCGCCAGGTCCAGCCGGTAAGGCAGTTCCAGCACCATGGCCGAAGCCGGGTCGGGCTGCGCGTTCCCGCCCGCCCCCGGGCTGATCAAGGTGTTGTTCGTCCAATCGAACAGCGTCTCCGCGGTGAGCGGAGCAGCGCCCGCCAGCTCGAGTTCCATCAACAGCGAGGTCGCTCCGGCCATACGCGCAGTCACGGGCGGCGGCCCCAGGGCGCCTTGCGGCGTGTTGTCGTCATTCAGCGGAAAGGCGTTCTCGCTGATGTGCTGTGGCGGGAGTGTCACCGTCACAAAGGGCGTCAGGTTCTGCGGGTCTCCGCCCCACTGCACGAAGGAAAGCGCGCCTCCGCCAACCTGCTGTACGCCGCAGTTCTGGAAGGTGAAGGATGCGACGGCCATGTCGACCGCCCGCGTCACCTCCATGCTGATACTCGTCATGACCCCCTGGGTCGCACCGGCGGCCACCCCGCCCAGGATGAGGTAGTTGGCATACTCAGGGGCGATGGGCGGCGGGGCCGTCACCAGGGCGAGGCCTGTATTTCCGGTCCAGGGCAGCGGCCGCGTGAGAGCGTCCGGAAGCGAGCAGAGTGCCTGCGCGATATTGAGGAACGCGTTGCTGGCAGCCGCCGGACTGACCGAGAAGTCCAGCCTGGCACCACCGGCAATGCTGCCGGTCGTCGGCCAAAGCGCGATCGACCCCGTGGTAAGCGGTGCCGGGTTAAGCGGAGCGAAGCCCGCGGACAGGATGAGCGAGGACGTCGTCCCCGTGTCGACGAAGTTGAGCTGGCAGCCGATGAGCGAGACCTGCACCGGAGCAGAAGTTGCATCCCCTGCAAGCGCTAGTCCAGGGGCGAGACTCAGCGTGTACTGCGTCTGGGTCCCTGCGGTCGCCGATAGTCTTAGCTGGAGAAACCCGACAAAGCTCAGATTCGCGGAGACATCCTCTCCCGCCAGGATCAGGGCGGTGTCGAAGTTGCCGCCGCTCGCCGGTCCGCTCAGCGTTCCGATCGTCGTCGCTGACCCCGGAGGCAGTACCAGCCATCCCTCCGGCTGTTGGATCGTGAATGCCGTTTGAAAGGCGGGTGCAGGAGCTGGAAAACTCAGGATCACGCTACCCTGGGTGGCCGCCACGGTCAGCGTCCCGACGCCGAAGTTGCCAATCGCGGACGGATTGACAAGAGCGACCGGGTTGCCGTCCAGCCCGGCGTAGAGGTTCATGTATCCGGGAGCAAGATCGATCGAGGCGGTGAGCCCGGATCCGGAGTTGAGTGTCGCCGAACCGGCCTGTGGCAGATTCAGGTTCCCGGCCGGGATCGGCGCGGTGACTGTCAGATAACCCGGAAAATCGCCGGCCTGCCCGGAGAAGGACAGGCCGCCAAAGGTCTGCGAATAATTGATGTTAGGAGATCCTGTGCCGGGGTCGTCACTGTTTGAAATCTGGGTGACGACCATCGAACAGTCAGCAGCAATGTCGGTTCCGGCGAAGCGAGCGCCGCTCACAGTAATCGTGATCGTCGTATTCGTAATCGTTGTGGCCGGTGCCGGCGAGGCGGCGACCGGCGATACGACTTGTTTGAGCCCACCACCTCCGGGCGGCGGCGGTGGTGGTGGCTGGATCGTGTGCGAGGTCGTTTTAACCGTCACGCTCACCACTGGCGGCGTCCCTGCCACCGATGGAGGGAACATGGTCTCCGAGATGGCCCAGACCTCTATCCCATTCTCATTGAGCATCTGCGCCGAAGTCGGGGTGTAGACAAGGGCACAGGCGCCTATCTGTACGCTGGTGTTCACCTTGGGAGTAATCTTTGCCATGTGCGCCTCAATCCGAACCTGTCAGTGCGGCAAAGCTACACAGCCTAAGGCAGAATGGTCTTCAAAATCGGCCTCAAGATTTTCTCAATGTTTTCTCAATGCGCTACGAACGCCCATAAAGAGCGGTTGCTCTGGGGATTTCTCGTCAGGTCAGTTGATCGCCGACCGGTCGCGGGCCAAGGAAACCCTCGGTCTGCTTCCTTTCCCCGTTGGTTTCTCACCACCACCGAGCGAGCGTAAGCTGTCGTCAACCCCTCCATCCGCACTGGAGCAGCGCCGTTCCTGGACAGCTCTCCTTCGCGAGCTCTTCGGACACTCACAGCTTGCCGACGGTCGGCGCATCGGCGCCGGTCACTCCATACTGAGTGTGATCGTCGGGTGAGATTCCTCCGGCGGATTGCTTCCGGAGCGTCGCCGTATCGTTATTGACTAAGTCTTGCGCGCATCGCACACGGAAACGGCATGTCTGCGCCTTCTATGGAAGCCCGATCACGGCGCCATCAAGGCGGCATCGATTCCAGCAGTTGGCCAGGATGCGACTTCCATGCCCCCGACGGCGACAATACGACTTCCTCCCCCGCCATTCCCTCTACTTCTGCCAAGTAGAAGTGGCAGTCGAACTGTTTTTTATTCCTTCGCCGTCGCGGCGCGGTGGGGATGTGGGAAGCGCCGTTCTTTGGCGGTTTCCAAGGGCGGTGGGAAGGGTGGGAGGTCGACAGCTTTATCGTCGGTCTTCCATGCTTTCCATCAGACCGGCATCTCCACGGCTTCTGCGGGCGACGCGCTGAGTTCCTTCTCTGACCGGCAGTAATCCGGACCATAGAGCCTGCGCCTCGCTTCTGGTAGCCACCCCTGCTGCTGTTGGTCTGCACCGTGGGAGCATGATGGACGTCCTGCTGCGCCTTGACCGTGCGCAGCCCATGACCGAGCCGCTTGTTCTCGACGGCGGCCGTGGGACTTACCCGCTGGTCTTTTTGGAAGACGCGGTAGGGAAGCGAGTGCCCCTTCCAGCGCACCTCGAGCGGTCGATCCGGGAAGTCGTAGAGCTCGGCATACTGACCGCCGAGCTCTCCCGACACCTCGTTGCGCTCCAGGATGATCTGCTTGCGGTCGTATGACAGGGTGAGCTGCGCGCCGACGTAGCGCTGCGCCTGGGCCGGTGGAAAATCTTGCGCTGCTTGCGCGAGAGCCACATGCCCTCGGCCATCATCCAGCCTCGCAACGTCTCCCGGCCTAAGTGGATCGCGTGCCGCTCTGCGAGCGCTTCGGTGGCCAGCGTTGGGCCGAAGTCGGCGTAGTAGGTCTTGACCAGCTCGACGGCATACTTCCGGATACCTGCGTTATGGCTCCGGTTCGACTCACGACCTCGGGCCTTGTGGACCAGCCCAAAGCCGCCGTTCTCCTGGTAGCGGGCCAGCAACCGGTACGCCTGCCGCTCGCTGATGCCTAACACGAAGGCTGCCTGACTGCACCTCGTTCAGAACTTCCACACGCCGAACTTCGCGCTCGCTCATCCTCGTCCACGCCATCCTTAGAACCCGACAGTTCCAATGGGCCGGAACATGACATTTCTAACGAGCGCCTACACAAGGCATCGTGCCTTAGGCTGGTATCGGACGTAGTAGTCTTCTCAGCTGAGTCAGCCGCAGTCAGCATGTCCTCAACCCGTGTAGAACACTCAGAGGCCAGCTAAAAAGGACACCTGAACAGAGACTCCCTACGCAGAGCTGCAATTCTCACAAGCCGGTCAATTCTTGTACGCTACATTATCGAAAAGCAAATCCTTCCCCTCTTCGAAGTCGAACTGTATCGAAGAACTCGGATCCTGCCAGCCCGTCCGGATCCGGCGCAGTTCGCCCGGCTTGAGCGTGTAGACCTGCTCCCGCAGCTGCGGGCTTCGGAGGCGAATGGTCGCTACCGTCGCTCCGCCGTTATAAACGTCCAGGCCCGCGAAGACCGTAGGGACGGGAAAACTGAAGCTGGCGTGTGTTTGCAAAGCGTCTTTCAATGCCAGATTGAACGTCCCGAATTTTCCATCGGGAACGTGGGCGACCCAGATATCGCTTCCCCAGTCCATCAGGCCGTCGGGGTACCCCACGCTCAGCGGACTGTTCGCGGTCAAATGCGGCGTGTCGAAGGTAATGATTTTTAGCGGGGCAGCTCCACCGTTTCCCCGGATGTCGATATTCTTCGCGTGCTCGTGGCGAATGCGAAGGACGTTGTTCTTTTCGTCGAAGACGAAGCCTTGCTGATCCGGCGAAATGACACGCTTGAGCGGCTTGCCATCCGCCGAAATGCTTTCAGGAACAAAGTCGAGCCGGAGTACGTCCTTTGAACTTTCATCGAAGGTTGAATACGTAACGGAGCCTTTGCCATACTGCATCTTCGTCACAACGGAAGACGAACCCAGCAGGTGGGACTCATCGCGAGGTGCCCACTCTGGAAAAGCCCAAAAAGCGTCCATCACTCTGCGCGGCCCGTCGGTGAACTCGTCCGTGAACCACCATTGATCGCCATCACCAAAGGGAGCGCGTGCCTTTCCGGGAAGCCCTTGATAATACGTAACCCAGTTCATGGAACGGTAGGCTGCTTCTTTGAAGTCTGCATCTCCCGTACGCCAGGCATAAAACGCTTCGACGGCCGCAAGGCGTGCGGTGTGGCTATCGCAGCACTCATTCGGTGAACTGCAGCAGAAAGTATTCCCGTTGCCTTGTTCATTTGTAATCAAAGCTCCATGGACCATGTACTTCGGCCATTTCGGAGTCGCCTTGACCCACTCGATCAGGCGACGAGAGTCTTCCTTCCAATTTGCATCTTTTTCAGGGTTCAGCAAGACATAGCGAGCGAGTTCCAGAGGGATGACTTGATTCAGGTTCCCGATATCCGGCACGACATCTTCAAAATATCCGGACCAGACGTTGTTCTTCAGCGGATAGGTCTCGAGCCATTGCCATGCAGCTTCGCGGATTATCTTGTACTGCGCAACATCACCCTGATCGATGCGCATCAGTTCGTCGAATAGCATGATGGGCTCGACTACATTTGCGGAGTAGACCCCCATCTCTCCCGGCTCGGTTTTGCCATCGCGGGCATAGGCGCGATACGGCCATGGAGATTTCTCCGCGGTTCCGGGCGCGTAGTTCTTGACCAGCGCGTCCGCACAGCGGATGGCCGCCCGCAGATAGCGGGTGTTGCCGGTCATCTCATACAGCCGCACATAGCCATAGCCATCTTCACCAACAACGTGTGGCTCAACATAATCCTCGCCATGCTGGCTCCATCCGGTGTATCGGCGGGCACCGGGATTCGCGGATGGATACGGCACCTCCGACCAGGTGTAGCCCTTCGGCGTCAGGCCATTGTCCAGTTCGTAGTCGACGAACTCTTCAAGCGCCTGCACAGTGGATGCGTCTCCGGTATAGGGATAGAGGCGCTCGACGAAACCCTGCATCATCGCACGTAGATAGCCGGTAGAGTTTGCCCAGTGCAGATTGGGCTGGACCTCGAATGTGGTGCGGTCAAAATCGAAGCAGCAGTGGAAGTAGGGGGCCCTGGTGCGGCTTAATTGATCTTTCAAGATCGTCCACTGGGTAAGAAAATGCGACGAATACGAGAAGCCTCTGTCGCCGCCTTGGGGCCAGGGGAGGAGCTTTCCCTCTGCATCGAGTTGAACGTCACGTCCGGCAATGGTCGGCTGGCTTGCATCTTTAGCCCCACCACACTTTTGCTGCGCGAAGGCGCGGAGCCCGAAGACACCCACGATAAAAGCACACAAAACAACTCTAGGCTTGGTCATATCTCACAATCAGGACAATAGCTGACAACACAATACACGCGCCGACGAGTTCGATGACAGTCACCCGGGCTCTGTTGCTAGGTTCCGGCGCCCGCCTGAAGATGGGCTGGACGTGACCGGAGCTATCATGTCGGAGTTCAAGTGGCGTCATTTTGAAGGCCAGATCATCCTAACGGGCGGTTCGCTGGTACTGCCGGTATGGCATGAGCTATCGTGATCTCGAGCAGATGATGGGTGGACGTGGCGTGCCTGTTGATCACTCCACGATCTATCGCCGGGTTCAGAAGTACGCGCCTGAGATCGAAAAGCGATTGCGCTGGCAGTGGCGTCGCCCGCGATCAACAAGCTGGCGGGTGGACAAACCTTACGTGACAGTGCACGGCAAATGGTCCTGCCTCTACCGGGCGCTCGACAAGGAAGGCAGCACGATCGATTTCTATCTCTCGCCGGCACGGAACGCTAAAGCGGCGAAGTGCTTCCTCGGCAAGGCCCTCACCGGTTTGAAGGATTGGGAGAAGCTGGAGGTCATCAACACGGACAAAGCGCCGACCTACGGTATCGCGATTGCCAAGCTGAAGGCCCCAGGCAAACGTCCTGCGGAAACGGTGTATCGCCAGGTCAAGTATCTGAACAACGTCGTCGAGGCGGATCATGGCAAGCTGAAGCAACTGCTCCATCCAGCGCGAGGTTTCAAGACGTTGAAGACCGCTTATGCGACGATCAGCGGGTTTGTACTCCGGCATACCCCACACTCTCACCATACTGGTGACGCACGGGCCACCTCGGGGCATTCTCGACCCCGGCTGGCAGGAACCGCACGTTGGCTCCACTGCCTTGGCGGATGCGATCGCAACCCGGCTAATAGCCCATCACGTGTTTGGACACCTACATGATGCGGGCGGACAGTCGGTGCAGAGAGGCGCGACAAGCTTCCACAATGTTGCAGCCTGCAACGAACAATATGTGCTCGTCAACCAGCCGAAGGTGATTGAAGTGGGCAGTTGACCGGATCTTTAAGGCTTCAGCACCGTCGCTTCCGCCCTATGCTCAAGCATGCGTTGTCGGACAACATCGTTGGGTCCGCAGGCAACTCGCTGGCTGCAGTACATAGAACCATCGCTGCGCCCGGCATGTAGACTTCTCAAATGTCCAGACACCCACTCCCTGCCCGCGCCTGCGCCCTGATGCTGACGTTGCTTTTGCCGCTTTGCTTGTCTGCACAGACGCAAAAGCGCGGCATGGTCCTCGATGATCTTTCGCGGCTCCTGCGGGTCGGCGCGCCGCAGGTGTCTCCTGACGGAAAATGGATCGCCTATACCCTGTCTCACGTGGACACGGCTGAGGACAAAAATCTCACGGATCTATGGATGGTGAGCTGGGATGGCGCCGAAGATGTGCAGCTCACCTTCGGCTTAGCCTCCGAGGATGGCGCGTCTGTCGCTTCCCCGCGCTGGAGTCCGGATGGACGGTATCTTGCCTTTACCTCCGACCGCCCCGGCCTTGCCAAGGGATCGCAGGTCTGGGTGCTGGATCGACGAGGAGGCGAGGCACGCCAGCTGACCGGGGTAAAAGAGGAGCTGGGCGACTATCGCTGGTCGCCCGACAGCAAACAGCTCCTGCTCTCGTTGCGAGCCAAAGATGAGCCCGAACCCGAAAAGGGCGCCAAGCCCAAGCCGCCCAGGCCGATTGTCCTCGACCGGTACCACTTCAAACAGGACGTCGAAGGCTACCTGACAGACAAGCGCACTCACCTGTTTCTCTTCGACGTGGCAGGCCAGAAGCTGACCCGGCTCACCGCTGACGAACGCTATGAAGAGCGAGAGGCAGAATGGTCCCCCGACGGGCGCACGATTGCTTTTGTCAGCAATCACGACGCGCCCGATCCGGACCGCACCGCGAACGATGACGTGTTTATCGTAGACGCAAAGCCTGGATCGACGCCGCACAAATTGACCACGTTCAGCGGTGAAGACAGTGGCCCTCTGGCCTGGAGCCCCGACAGCAGGTACGTGGCCTACCGGCAGGGACTGGCGACAGGCTACACCGCTTATCGCGCCTCACGACTCGCTGTCGTCCCGGCTGACACGACCAGGACGAGCGGCGGACAACTGAAGGGCGCCTCCATCGACAACAACGTCGGACCGCCGGTATTTACCGCCGACGGCAAAGCTTTGCTGACCACTGTCGCAGAGGACCAGGTGGAGTATGTATCGGAAGTGCCGCTGGCAGACCAACCAGTCAAGCGCCTGAACCAGGATGTGGGAACAGCCGGGCAGCTGGCGCAGGCCGGCGGCCATGTGGCGCTCCTGTGGTCAACCGATGCGCAGCCACCTGAGATCTACGCGCTTGAGCGTGGCAGACTGCGAAAGCTCACCTCGCACAACGATGCCTTGCTTGCGCAGCTCGCCATCGCCCCGGCGGAAAACATCGCCGCGAAAAGCAAGGATGGTACCGAGGTACACGGATTGCTGACGATGCCCGCCGGCTACAAAGCAGGCGACAAAGTCCCGCTCCTGCTCTTCATCCACGGCGGACCCACCGCCCAGGATGAACACCGCTTTACGCCCGAGCGCCAGCTCTTTTCAGCGCATCGCTATGCCATGCTGAACGTCAACTATCGCGGCAGCACGGGGCGCGGCCATGCCTATAGCGAGGCGATCGCAGCCGACTGGGGAGACAAGGAAGTCGCCGATCTCCTGGCCATGGTCGATGCCGCTGTCGCCACCGGTCGCATCGACAAGGAGAAGATGGTCATCGGCGGCTGGAGTTATGGAGGCATCGTCACCGATTACATGACTGCCTCGACGACCGAGTTCAAGGCCGCGTCGAGTGGCGCCGGAACCGGGAACCTGTTCGGCATGTACGGTATCGATGAATATATCCTCCAGTACGACAACGAACTGGGAGCGCCGTGGAAGAACCCGGAGACTTATATCAGGCTTTCCTACCCCTTCTTCCACGTAGAGCGCATTCAGACTCCCACGCTTTTCATGGGAGGAGACAAGGACTTCAACGTCTCTCTGGCGGGCGGCGAGCAGATGTACCAGGCCCTCAAAAGTGTCGGCGTCCCCGCTGAGTTAATCGTCTACCCGGGCCAGTTCCATGGCTTCACGCGGCCGAGTTTTATCCGTGACCGGTACCAGCGTTGGTTCGATTGGTATGACAGGTATCTCGGACTCCCTCCAGCGAACACCGCGCCGCCAGCCAGGTAAGCGTTCTGCCACCTGTCCAGCGGCTTCACCCTCGGCGTTATCCGCGGCCCCCGGGGACGGAGACAAAATACACCCTCCATCAAGCCGCGCGCTGCCCCCTCCCGCGCTTCTCTAAAAGTCGTAGCGTAGAGAAAACTGCATCCGGCGCGGCTGGGTCAGCAGCGTATTCTCAATGCCGAGATTGCCCGCAGTCAACTGGGTGCCCAGGGTGCCGCTGCCACCCGGATCAAAGCGAACCGTGTTGGTGACGTTATAGACCTCCCAGGCAAACTTCAGATTGCCGTACTCCCCGAGCTTCCAGGTCTTGGCCAGGCCGGAGTCGAGCCCGAAGAAGCCGTCTCCGCGAAAATTATTCCGCTCGCCGGCTTCGCCGGGATACGGCAGACGAATCGGCGAGCCCGTCGTCAGGCCGCTGTTGATCGCATCAGGATTATCAAAGACCTGCGGATTGCCATTCAGGTCGAAGTGCCTCCGCATCTTGACCTTGCTGGTCGTCACGCCGAAGGCCTCGATCTGCCAGTCGGTGGTCCAGCCCGGCTCGATTACAGAAAAGGGCAGGCCGCTGGTATTGCGCAGGATGCCGGAAAGCTGCCAGCCTCCGAGTACATCGTCGACCAGCCCGCCTGTATTTCCCAGGTACGCCCTGCCCCTGCCGACCGGTAAAAGGTAGACATAGTCGACAGTTACCAGGTGCGTCGTATCAAAGTCAGAGACCGCGCGATTGAGATAGGGCCGCCATGTGTTGATGATCTCGCTCGAAGCAAACGCTACGTTGTTTGAAAACTCGGAGGTGCGTTCCGTGTCCGATCCCATGTCGATGGAGCGCGAGTAGGTGTAACTGATGTCGGCCTGCAGGCCATGGCTCATCGGATGCCGCAGCGTGATCTGGCCGGCGTTGTAGTAACTCATGCCGATCGTCGAAAGCGCGTAGAGAGACGAGAACTGGTCCTGCCAGAAGCGGGATTGATGATTGCCCGGGCAAGGGTAGCTGGCAGCACTGCCATTGACCTGCACCGTGCCGCTCGAGCAGTAGTAATCGAGATCCGCAAGCGCGGTGGTCGCGCCAAGATTGGCTCGGAAGGGCGCCCACTCGTCGGTATAGATCGCCTGCGTCGCACTTTCTCCGGCGTAGTCGAAGTTCGCCATCCAGGGAAAGAGGTGCTCGAAGTAAGGGATGGCCGGGACCTGCGCACTCGCCTTTCCGCCATTGGCATCAACAAGCTGCGAAAGTTGCGAGCCTGCGTGGTAATAATCGCCACCCCCGGCAGGATCGGCAAAGTCGACCGGTTCGGCCAGGTCAAGACTCTGCAGCAGGTGCCGGCCCAGTCGTCCCACGTAGGCCGCTTCTACGGTAAAGCCGCCCGGCATTTCGCGTTGTACCGAAAAATCGATCGCCTCCGAGTAAGGAGTCTTGAGCTTGCTGTCCAGACCCCAGGTAATCGCGAGTTTGTCTGTCGGCGCCGTGTAGGGAAAAGCCTGCGAAGCCGGCGCCGTGCCATTGCTGAATGGAAGTGTCGTGCGACTGGTGAATCGTGGCGAGGTCTGATAACCCTGTACGCCGGCAGGGTTACTGACCGAGGTCGAAAGACCGAACGAGCCGTTCTGGTCAAACGTGTTTACCAGCCCCTCGCCATAATGATCGTAGTAGATACCGGCTCCGGCACGGATGGAGGTCTTGCCGTCCGGCGAGTAGGCAATCGCAAATCGAGGCGCGATATTATCCTTTGATTTGGGCCAGAAACCGGGCTTGTGATAGACAGGACCGCTCGGCGCAAACTGCAGGTCCGGCTCATAGATCACGCCCTGCTGCGCCGACGCCTCCCGCTGCGTAAACCAGGCATGCGTGTCGATGGTCGGCGTAACCTGCTGGCCCTTTGTCTCGTAAGGCGTTTGCAGAATCGTGTGGCGCAGGCCGAAGGTCAAGGTAAGGTTCGTCGTGGGATGCCAGGAATCCTGGATGTAATACTCAAACTCGTTGGTCTTGAAGTGCCGGTCGATCGATGCCCCGTCTCCGAGCAGCGCTCCCGTGGTCGGGCTGGTGACGGCGTAGTTATACACGTCTGTCACTTCGGGAATTGTGCCGGTCAGGTTGGCAAATGCAATATTGTAGGAGTTCGCAAAGCCGCTATCGACCGGGTCCAGCCCCAGCGCGGATGGATCGGGCGCGGAACCGGAGAGCCAGTAAGGATTGGAGGTGGCGGAATTAAAAGACGTGGCATTCGAGTTCCGGTTCAGGTGCACCAGTCGCCAGTTTCCGCCTATCTCGATCGAGTGCTTGCCCTTGGTCAGGTTCAGGTTGTCGACGATATTGTTTACAGGAACGCTGACGATGGTGCTCCGCGTCTCGGCCGTGGCCGTGTCGAGAAAGCGAAAGTCGACATAGTCGCCGGAGCCGACGCCGCTGTTGCCATAGCCCTGTCGAATGTAGCCGTAGCGAAGATCGTTGACGATGGTCGGCGAAATCGTCCACGTATCGCCAAACGTCATACCCTTGGTGTTATCGACCAGGGTCGAGGAAGGCCCCTGCCCGGGGAATTGTTCAACCGCCCCGGTTACATCCTTCTGAAGATTGCCGCGGGCAAACACGCGATGCGACGATGAGGGCAGATAGTCCAGGCGCACGATCGTCGTATTCAGACTGCGCGGGTTGGGTGACGAAAAGGAGTAGGAACCTGTGTTGAGGCCGTCGCCCTGGTTGACCCCGTTCGCCGCAGGCTCTGCATTGAAGTAAGCCAGCGCGTTCGGGTCCGGCCCCGGCCCGGGCGTGTAAGCCGGCGTGTTGCACACCTGGCAGCCCGCGTCGAGCAGCGTTACCTGCGCCGCCGTGATCGTCTGCGTCTCGGTGCCCCCGCTCGCAGCGTCGCCCGTGTACTGGATGTTGCCCTGCTGGTAGGACGCAGTAGGCACCGTGCGACTTACCTGGGTATTCTCTGCCAGGCGGCTGCCCTCGTAGTTGGCAAAAAAGAAGAGCTTGTCCTTGAAAATAGGACCACCCACATCGCCGCCAAAGATATTCCGGATCAGCTTGCCCGGGATGTTCGGCAGGCCGCTGTTGAGCTCTGCCTGCTTGTTGAAGAAGTCGTTCGCCACCGTGAAGGTAGGCCGGTTGTACTCGTACGCAGCGCCGTGGAAGTTGTTCGTGCCGGACTTGGTCACCAGGCTTACCTGCGCGCCTGAAGAACGGCCGGCATCGGCATTGGCATTGCTCGTAACCACGCGAAACTCCTCGATCGAGTCCTGCGTCTCACGCAATACGCCGGTAAACGCGAAGCCGTTGGACTGGTCGTTATCGTCCACGCCATCGAGCGTAATGTTGCCCTGGTCCGAGCGGCCGCCATTGACTGCGCCGCTGCGGCTGTCCTGGAGCGAAGGGTTCGCGGGCTGGGGCAGAAAGAACACCCCTGGCTGCAGCGAGAGCAGGTCAGGCACATTGCGCGTCTCGCTCGGCAGCGCCTGGATGGTCGCATTGCTGGTCGAGTTGCCGAGCGACGCATCGGTGGTGTTCAGCGTCTGCGCCTCCGCCGAAACGTTGACCACCACAGTATCCGACTGCAAGGTCAGGGCAAAATTAATCGTCGCAGGCTGGTTGACCAGCAGTTCGGCCGTCTTCGATTGAACCCCAAAGCCGGCCGCCTGGACAGTAATGGTGTACTTCGCAGGTGGGATCTGGGGAACTTCGTACTCGCCGGCCCCCTTGGACTTGGCGCCGATCGTCTGGCCGGTCGCGGCATTGAGAAGCGTGACAGTAGCGCCAGGCACGATGGCCCCGCTCGGATCGGTGATGACCCCTCGGAGAGAAGTCGTGGCATTCTGGGCGAGCGTTGTTGCTGCGATCAGGGTAAGTGGCGCTAGAAGGCCGAAAACTGGCCTGCGATTCAGCATAGCTCTCCTCAAAGTTGAAACTGTGGGGGGAAAGTCACCACCCGTGTTCTGCTCAGGATGGTTTCTGTGTGCTCGAAGGCCGTGGCTCGGCAGCGGGCTGGGAGTACCCGCGCCCGCCCCTCGCTCCCCTGTGTATAGCAGGAACCAAATGAAAAACAAAAATAAATCCAAATCCCCCATTTTCGTCTCGTACCGGTGCAGGCCAGGCGCGCCATCCCCGGATCGAGCCGCCCCGCGCGCAGACCATGCTCCCTGCGCGCTCCTGCCATATGGCGCTATAATCACGCCAGGTGGCATATGACGGTAGCTGCGATCGCCGCAGTCCTCGGCGGCAAAAGAACCCTGCATTCCAAAGTCGGCACTTCCTCTGACCTGGTCCGACTCACCCGCGAAGGCCTGCCCGCCGATATCCTGATCACCCTCGCCCGCGAACTCGAGATCGATCGCGCCGTCCTTGCCAGGATCATCGGCATCCCGCAGCGCACACTCAGCCGCCGTCTCAGCGCACGCAAGCGGCTCCTGCCCCACGAGTCCGACCGCATGGTACGCTTTGCGCGCATCCTGGCCCTCGCCACGGAGACCCTCGGCAGCAAGGCCAAGATGTCTCACTGGCTCAAATCACCCAATCGCGTCCTCGACGGCCGCGCCCCCCTGGAACTGCTCGACACCGATGCAGGCGTGCAATCGGTCGAAACGATCCTGGGCCGGATCGCCTATGGCGTCTATAGCTGATGCGGCTCTGGCGCCTCTGTAAGGATCGATACCGCGAGGCAGCTTTCACAGGCGAAGGTGCCAGGCTCTACGCCGGCCGCTGGAATCCGTCCGGAGTGAGGATGGTCTACACCTCGACCTCGCTCGCCCTGGCTGCAGTCGAACTCTTCGTCCATCTTGACCCCCGCGACGCCCCCGACGACCTCGTCATCGTTTCTGCCCGGCTCGATCCCGACCAGGTGTCCATCGAGAGAATCGCGACCAGCCAGCTCCCCTCCGATTGGCGAGCGATGGAGCATGCCGGCCTTCGAACCATCGGCGCGGAGTGGATTCGCTCCCTCCGATCGGCTGCTCTCGAGGTGCCCTCGCTGGCCGTGGAGGGCGAGTGGAATGTTTTGTTAAACCCCGCGCATCCTGACTTCGCAAAGATCGCCTTGTTCGCCCCGAAGCCATTCCACTTCGACGAGCGCATGTTCCAGACAACCCCGAAGAAACGACCTCGCGAATAAGCTCTCCCTGGCCGACCAGGCTTGATCGAACCCCGTCGGCTATCCTGATCGGAAAGATTCCGCGCTCGCTGCACGATGGCTGGGCGGCTCGATGGTCACGACCTGCCCTGCTCCGCCGACGGCCAAGCTCTCATCGTTGCCACACGCGCTTGCGCTTTCTTTCTTCTGGTCGGCGAGTCTGTGCCCAGGTTCGTGGCTGTGAAGGTCAAGGCCGAGACAGGATGCCACGGCCTCTGGGTCGCGGGACCCCCATCCTGGGCCACAGTCGCGGAAAGCGACTGGGCTCCTGCCCGCTGCTACTTCTCTGCTGGAAGAAAAGATGTGGAGCCTTCATCAAAGTGCCCTAAAACAAAACCCCTTGCGGATGATTCCCCTGCCACTCCTCAAGCGAGGGAACCTGCATCTCTTTCAATACTTCCTTCTTCATATACGCCAGCAACTCGCGCCGCCGCTGCTCCTGCGTCATGCGATCGAGCATCGCCGCCATAGCCTTTTGTTTCCGCAGTCGGCTGGAAATCTGTTTCAGCCGGGCCTCCAGCTCGACCTCTGAAAACTGCTCATCGATGAGCATCGAGGCTTCCGCCAGGCACCACTCGTCATACAGTGCCTCGAGCTTCATCCGCTCTGCCTGGCGAGCGCTCTCGTGCGCATGCAGCGCTTCCCTGCTGGCCTTGCGCTCCTCCTCTGCCAGCATCTGGCGCGAGCCAACAAAGTTCGCCGGCACCTCCTGCTCACCCTCGAGAAAACGGATAAGATACCCGGCCGGGTTCTTGATAGTCTTCCTACGATCCAATCCCACCTGGTGCGCGACGTACTCCATGCGGTCTTCAATGACCCTTGGATCGAGCTTCGCTACCAACTCGGTCGCCTTTGCCTGGCTGATTCCCTGCTCCACCAGCGCCTTCCGCGCCTGCTCCTGGGCCGCGTTGAGCGCCGGCTTGCCACCCGTTGCAGCAGCGAGCTGCTTGCGCTGCGTCATCAGCAACACGTCCTTCATCATCCGGCCAGGATTCAGGACCAGCTTGTAGCCGCTCTTGGATGACATGGCGCGGATGTCCCAGCTTTTCAGGTAGCCGATATGCACCAGGTCCGTAAGAGAAAGCCCCATCGTCTCGCGAATCTTCGAGACATGGTCATACTTCCTGACATTGAGCAGGGCACAGAGCTCCGCATAATCTTTTTCTACCTCCTTACCCTGGCTCGCGAAAAACCACAGGTACAGATAGACAAAGATGCCTTTCGCCGTCGGCCGCACGAGCTTGCGGTACATGTTGAAGTCTTCCGGCACCACGTACGATTCGTTGAAGTTCTCGAGCAGCCAGTCTTCCAGCTCGACCTCGAAGAGGTCTGTCCGGTTTGTATGGTCCACGTTGCTCGCGCCCAGGCGGGTAAAACTGCGGAACACGTGCACCGTTTTGTTCATGTATCGCTTGCGCGATGACGAGTAGATAATCTGCTCCGAGGTGATGGTGGTGTCCGCCATGCGCATGCCCCAGTTGTTCAGGGCCTCGTAATTTTCCCCGGAATCGCACTGTCCCAGCACGTTCAGCAGGCTATAGCCTGAAAAGCGGATCGGGTTGGTGATCACCCCCGTACGCAGCCTGGTCTCCATGGCCAGCTTCATAAAAGCCATGTACTTGTCGCGGTCCGATGTCGACGGCAGCCCCAGGGCCTCCGAAGATCGAAACTCCGCGGAGACTTTGATTTTTTTGCCCTCGCGATTCACCCACTGTTCGATCCGCCTGCTCGAGGTCGCTTGCCCTCGGCGTTCGTGGGCTCCGAAAAATCCGATCTGCAGTAGATTCTTTTCGAACCTGATTAAATCGACAGCATCAGGCATGGTAATCAGGGTGGATTCGGGTGGGGGCGCGGATCTCTCCATGGATCGGGTTCCCTCGTGGCCTAAACTGATGCCTGTAATATCTCTTTAAAAAAGACAGCTGTAAAACACCTTAAGACCTATGGAGTTCGATAAACGCTGCAAAGTGAGCGACTTAGCAGCCATATATTTCCACGCAACTGCGGTCAAATTTCCAGCCGGCTGCGGAAAAACCTCCATCTCGCTGCGGAGTTATCTTCCAGTCAACTGCGGGAGCGCTTCCACCCGGCTGCGGCAATCCTTCCAGCCCACTGCGGAGATCGAAGATTCGCGGGCGGCTTCTATGAGAGAGCGCGCTCTCAAGGAGAGGCCATCCCCCCGGTTTTGTCGAACGATCTCCCCCTTCTCTTCCGCAGTCGGCTGGAAATCCGCCCGGTACAGCGGCCGCCCTGCTGCCCCTTGCCCATCGCTTCGCCCTAACCTCCTGCCCCCTGCACCCTTCGCCAAAAAGTCTGTCAGCCCGGGCGGAGCGAAAGACCGGTTTCTTCTTTGGGGCCGCCTACGACAACAACCACAAAAAGGTTCTACGCCGCGCTCACAACGGCACGATTTTCTAAAGTCAGACCCTGCGATGCCCGGCAACCTCCAAGCCCCGGTGCGGATGGGCATGTTTCCAGCCGACTGCGGAGCCGAACGCCTTTGAGCCGATGCATAGCCCCGATCGGCCGTCCTTTTTCCAGCCGACTGCGGAGGAGCCATCCGGGAACTTCTCAGCCTCCTGTTTTCAGGGAGCGGTACAGGTCGACCGCATACACGATAAACTCCCCGATGTTGCTGATGCGGCTCGCCGGGTTCTGAATCGCTTCGCTGGCCTCCGCAAGGATCATCTCCTTCTCCGCTGCCGTTACCTTGATGTTCATCTGGGTATTGGCCCCGCGGCTGCGTAGTCTTCTCCCGTCCATCCGGCTTCCCGCCGCGATCCTTCCTGAAAAGCCAAGCTCACGCCCGGCAACCACCGAGGCCTTGGTGGTCTGCTCGTCCATCTTGGGCCGGGCAGGCAGCTTGTCGAGCCCCGTAACGAAATCAAGCTTTACCGCTGGGCGACTATCCGACATGAGCATGGACCTCGGGGGAAAGATGGGTGCCGATCAGAACATCACGTACTTCCTGCGCAAACGCTTCCGCGTTCGCAATCGCGGCGTCAGGATTGTTCGCTTCCCTTTCCGTCAGCTCGTAGATCGTCCCGCCCAGGCGAAACGGAGCCTTGAACGCAGATCGCTCCACAACTGCCGTGCTCAGCATAGGAATGGCATTCTCACGCATCTGCGCACAGATGTCGCGCATCCCCTTGTCAAAGATCACGGGCGAAGTCTGGGATAAGAAAACGCGAAATGGAATGGCGCGCCGAAAGATGGTCTCCTGCTTGCGAATGACCTTGATGACATTGACCGCCTCATCGGCATCGAGCTGATTGCCTTTCATCGGGATCAGCACCAGGTCCGCCCGCCCGATCGCAACCGAAACCTCCTCGTTCCGACTGCCCTCCAGATCGACGATCACGTAAGGGTCCGACGCCGCGTCGATCACCTCGGCGACATCGGTGCGGAAGGCAGCCCGCATCGTCAGCCCGTCTGGCACCCCGTCAGGAAAGCGCCTGGCCCAGAGCGCAAGCGGCGCATTTGGATCCGCATCGATCAGTGTCGTCCGCGCCCCATGGTGTGCAAGCACCGACGCGAGAGTCAGCGCGGAAGTGGTCTTCCCCACTCCCCCTTTGCTCGAGGCAAAAACAATCACCTGCATTGCAACCTCCGATCCACATCGAGCGGCTTGAGCGGACACCACCCTGAACAGCAGCCAAGCCGGA
>CAZZYH010000009.1:0-50704 GCA_964658225.1 Vulcanimicrobiota bacterium
CCAACAGCTCGCGATCTATGCAACCGCGACGGTGCTGAAGGATCATTGCGCCTCGTCAAGCATCCCCAAGAGGCCATGCCAGGCTACTTGATCCGAGCTGCGTTGTTGCTTCGGTCATCGTCCGGCAGCACGTGGTCCGGGTCGACGATGGCCGAAGCAATCGGCTTTTCCCCTTGCCAGGTCAGCTCGCTCTTAGACTCCCACGCCTCGGCAGGCACGCGGAAGCGCGTCGTCGTTCCATCCGTGTACCGGACCTCGACCGTGGTCGGCAGAACCAGCTGGCCTTTGTTGACCAGCGTGACCCGCTCGCCGTCGAGCTTCGTGACCGCGACGTCGTAGCGCCAGTTGTTCAGATACCAGCCGCGCCAGAACCAGCCCAGGTCCTCGCCGCCCTCGCTCTCGATCGCACGAAAGAAATCGGACGGGGAGGGATGCTTGTAAGCCCAGTCGCTGATGTACTTGCGAAAGGCCCAGTCAAAGCGCTCCTTGCCCAGGATCTGCTCGCGCAGCAGCACCATGCCGTAGGCGCCCTTGAAGTAGCTCACCGGGTGTCCGATCTGCCACGAATAAGCGTCGGCGGGCATCAGCACGGTCGGCGCCGCGGGGTTGTCGAGCACCTTCAGGATCGTGTCCGGCGGCTCGCCTCCGGCGGAATACTCGGAGTCGCGCTTAGGCCCGTAGACGCCGCCGGCAAACTCCGCCGATTCGCCGATGTCGATAAAAGTATTGAACCCTTCGTCCATGAAGGCGTTCCGCCGTTCGTTCGAGCCGACGATCATCGGGAACCAGTCATGGCCTATCTCGTGCGCCGTAATCCAGAACAGCGTTTTGCCCTTGTCTTCGATGCCGTCGAAGACGATGCCGGGATACTCCATGCCGGTCGAGAAGCCGGCCACGTTGATCGCCGCCGGCCACGGGTAGGGGAACCACTGCCTGGAGAATCGCTCTACCGTATCTTTCACGTATTCGGTCGACCGGCCCCACGCCTGGTCGCCCGCGCTTTCCGGGGGGTAGACACTTTCTGCCAGGCTGGTCTTGCCGTCGGGCAGATTGATGCGCGCCGCGTCCCACACAAAGATCGGGCTGGCACTCCAGGAGACATCGCGGGTGTGGTCCATGTGAAAGTGCCAGGTCAGCACGCCGCCGGCCTTCGGACGGCTGGCAGGATCGTTCACCTCGGCCGGGGTGCGGATCATGATCGTCTGATCGCTCCTGCGTGCTGCTTGGAGTCGCTCGATCTGTGTCTTCGTCAGCACGTCTTGCGGATTGACGAGCTCGCCGGAACCTGCGACCAGCATCTGGCTCGGCACCGTCACGTAGTAATCGAAGTGGCCGTACTCGAGATAGAACTCGTTGCCGAGGTAGGGCAGAGTGTCCCATCCGCGCAGATCGTCATAGACGCACATGCGCGGATACCACTGGGCCATGTCGTAGATCTCGCCCTGCTTGGACATGCCCCAGGAGGTGCGCCCGCCCCATACGCCCGGGACCTGGTAGTGATACCTGAGGTGCAGCTTGAGCACGCTTCCCTTCCCGGCCAGGGGCTGGGGCAAGCGCACCTGCATGCGCGTGTCCTCGACCAGGTAGGCGGCCTTCACGCGCTCCTGGCCGCGCTCGATCTCGACCGCGTCCAGCACGAAACCTTCCGAGGTGCGCGCATTCGAGTTCATCTCGTCATCGGGCACGGCCGGCTTGCGTCGCGGCAGGCCGCCATTGACAATCGCCGCCCGCGCATCCTTGCGATAGATGTTCTGGTCCATCTGCACCCAGAGACTGGTCAGCGCGTCGGGACTGTTGTTGGTGTAGGTGATCGCCTCGTCGTTGCGCAGCACCTTGGCCTGCGTGTCGAGCACCGCGTGCATCTCGTAGTCGGCCTCGTTCTGCCAGTAGGCCGGCCCGGGCGCGCCGTTGCTCGACCGGTAGGCGTTTACCGGCCCGGGCAGGGTGAGGGGAGCAAAGGTCACGCGCGGATCGTAGCTGCCGCCGGCCTCCGGAGAGGTTGTCTGCGCGCAGGCGGGGAGCGCTCCGACCCGTCCATACCGGGCCGGCAGGGTGAGAGCAATCGCGATCAACAAGGCGGAGAGGCGCATCGATGAAGACTCCTGAACAGAGGGCAAAAAGCTCGTTCCCCAGCATACCTGCCGGCTGCCGAACGATCGCGGCCTCTGCGAGCAGATGCGGCACTTTCTGGCTGTAGCATCGATCCACTACGATCTGCAGCCGTACTGCGCAGGCTGCAAAGGAGAGCGCTGATGCTTCGCATGGGACTTGCGATCATCCTGGTGGCGACCGCGGGAGCAGCCTGGGGGCAGACGCGCCCGCTGCCCCCGACCCGCGACCCCCATACGCCGGGTTTTGTTTCCGCGATCGAGATGCCGGACGGAGCCAGGGTTCCTGCCGAGACCGATGGCAACTTCCTTCTCGGGCCGACTCATGCGCCGGCGCCGGAGATGGGAGTGCAGGGCGGCGTGCCGCAGGGCGCTGTCTATCAATTCACAATGCGTTCAGCCGAGAGCAGACTGTATCCCGGCATCGCGCGCGAGCCCGGCACCTTCGGCACACCCGATCCATCGAACCCGGCTCGACTGGTCGTCACCACCAGTCATCCTGCGCCCTACACCCGCACCGTGGCGGTTTATGTACCCAAGCAGTATGTGCCCGGCACAACCGCGCCGTTGATCGTCGGGGCGGATGGGCCTGACCTTGCGCTCTTCACCGCGCTCGACAATCTGATCGCCGGACACAAGGTGCCGGTGATGATCGCGATCTCGATCGGCAACGGCGGCGGGGATGCGCAGGGGAGCGAGCGAGGCCTGGAGTACGACACGATGTCCGGCCGGTACGCCGAGTTCGTAGAACAGGAAGTGCTGCCGCGGGTCGAAGAGAGATACCACGTCAGGCTCACCAGGGATCCTGACGGACGGGCCGCCATGGGAGCCAGTTCCGGCGGCTCTTGCGCGCTCATCATGGCCTGGTATCACCCGGAGCTCTATCACCGGGTGCTCACGTATTCGGGCACCTACGTCAACCAGGCGTGGCCGTATGATCCGGCCACCCCGGGCGGCGCGTGGGAGTTGCACCGCAGCCTGATCCCCCACGCTCCACGCCGGCCGCTGCGCCTGTGGCTGGAGGTGGGCGACCGGGACCTGCTCAATCCGAACCCGATGCGCGACGGCATGCATGACTGGGTCGTCGCCAATGAGGAGATGGCAAAGGTTCTTGCGGCGAGGGGCTATCATTACCAGTTTATTTTTGCGCGCAATGCCGGCCACGTGGATCGCGCCACCCGGGAGCAAAGCCTGCCGGAGGCGCTCGAGTACCTGTGGAAGGATTATGCCGGCGCGGGCAGGAGCGCGGGCGAGAAAAAATAGCGCTTGTGAAGAGAGCCTGCACGCAGGCCCGTCTCTCCCCTTGACAGTCTAGGAGAAAGGCTCCATGCTCTCTCCTAGGCCCCATAGGAGAGATGCTTGATGCCCAAGCCGGCGGACGTAATGCAAGGTACGCTCGAGTTGCTGATCCTCAAAGCTGTCTCCCTCGGCCGCCTGCACGGCTACGGCGTGCTGCTGCGCATTCAGCAGATCAGCGGGGAGCAGCTCGTCATTCAGCAGGGCTCGCTCTATCCGGCGCTCTACCGCCTGGAGCATGAAGGCGCAATTCGGGGCGAGTGGGGGGAGAGCGAAAACAATCGGCGCGCCAAGTACTACACGCTCACCGCTGCAGGCCGAAAGCAGCTTGCCGCAGAGGTAAGCAAGTGGAACCGGATGGCGGGGATTCTCGACGCCGCGCTGCGGGTGACCGCGGGCGAGCTGCGATGATGGCGGCGCCCCTGTTGCGAAAGCAGATCGCCGGGCTTGGCTCCTGGCTGCGCGCTCTCTCCCGTCGAGATCGGCTCGAGGCCGAGATGGACGAAGAGATCGGATTCCATCTCGAAGCCCGTGCCGCGGATCTGCGGAGCCAAGGCCTCAGCGCGTCGGCAGCGGCTCGGCAGGCGCGGCTTGAATTCGGAGCAGCCGCGGCCCACAAGGATAGGATGCGCGCCGCGCTGGGTTTGTCCTGGTGGGATCAATCATGGGCCGACCTGCGCTATGCGTCGCGAGTTCTGCGCAAGAGCCCCGGTTTTACCGCGATGGCAATCCTCTCCCTGGCGCTGGCGATCGGCGCCAACACGACCATCTTTTCTGTCGCCAACGCGCTGCTCTATGCGCGCCTTGGCGTGCCCCATCCGGAGCAACTGCGTCTGCTCGCAATGACCGGCGACGACAAGACGGTGGTGGACTTTACCTGGGGTGATTCCTGGCAGCTTCCGGATGGCAGGTTGCGCGCTGACTCGTTCACCTATCCGGTCTACCGGCAGTTGAAGGCGCACAATGGCGTTCTTGAGGACATCTTCGCCTTCAAGGATATCGGGCGCGTCAATGTTACCGTGAACGGCAACGCACAGCCGGCACGCGCGGAGCTGGTCTCGGGCAACTTCTATGAGCAGATGCAGGTGCAGCCTATCCTCGGCCGCGCGCTCTCTCCCTCGGACGACCGGGCGCCCGGCACCGGAGCCGTCGTCGTCATCAGTGACAGTTTTTGGCGGCGCGCCTTGAATCGCTCTCCACTCTGCATCGGCAAGGTGATCACGATCAACATGGCTCCGGTGACGATCGCAGGTGTCAACCCGCCCGGCTTCACCGGGGCGCAAAGTGTGCAGCAATCGCCTGACTTTTTTCTGCCTCTCTCGATGATGCCGTTGCTGCACGCGCCGCTCGGTAACTCAGGGCCTGTGCTCGCAAGCGCCCGCCTGTGGTGGGTGCAACTGATGGCGCGGGCCAGGCCGGGCGTGGACGACGAGCAGGCGCGGGCCTCGCTCGATGTGGCTCTCAACGCAGCCGTACGCGGGACGATGCATGTTGAGAAGGGCCAGACCGTGCCGCACCTCCGGCTTGAGGATGGCAGCAAGGGCCTGAATTACGCGGGTAGGGAGTACGCCGA
Organism: Vulcanimicrobiota bacterium; assembly: GCA_964658225.1. Classification (GTDB taxonomy): domain Bacteria; phylum Acidobacteriota; class Terriglobia; order Terriglobales; family Acidobacteriaceae; genus EB88. Next base: position 4,978 of record CAZZYH010000009.1, read on the forward strand.
CCCGCTCCACGTCCTGCTCGCCATGGTGGGCGGCGTGCTGCTGATAGCCTGCGCGAATATGGCCAACCTGATGCTCGCGCGGGCCTCGGTACGCCGGCGCGAGATGAGCGTGCGCATTGCGCTGGGGGCCGGCCGCTCAAGAACTCTGCGCCAGGTGCTTACAGAGAGCCTGCTGCTCTCCTGGCTGGGTGGCACGCTGGGGGCCCTGACGAGTTATTGGGTGCGCGCCGCGCTGCCGAGTCTGCTCGTACACGGCTGGGAGCGGGCGCAAATCAAGGTGCCCTTCGATGGGAGGGTCTTCGCCTTTACCGCGGGTATTACGATCGGCACGGGGATCGTGTTTGGCCTGTTTCCTGCCTGGGCGTCGACGCATGCGGAGATCGGAGCCGGTCTCAAACAAGGCGGCCGAACCTGCTCGCGCCGTCGCAACGCGTGGAGCGGGAAAGCGATCGTCGCCTTCCAGGTTGCCTTGTCCACGCTGCTTGTCATCGCCGCCTCTCTGTTTCTGCAGACGTGGGTGAAGTTGAACGCAATCGATCCCGGATTCGAACCCGATCACTTGTTGCTCTTCGATATCTCCGCACCCAGCCAGCGCTATCCTTCGCCGAAAGACATCCAGCTGCACACCCGTCTTGAAGAGGCACTGCGCAGTGTTCCCGGCGTTGAGGCGATGAGCGCGGCGAATGTGCCGCTGCTGGCCGGCGAAGGCATGAATGGCGAGTTCTCCGTGGAGGGTGGAACCCAGCCAAAATTTGCCCCTGAGGACGACGCAAGATTTCCAAATATCGACTATGTCGGCACGGATTTTCTCGCTGTCATGAAGATCCCCTTGCTGGCCGGCCGTGCCTTCCGGCCGCAGGATACGGAGACCTCACCGAAGGTCGCCATCATTAACGAAACGCTCGCACGCAGGTTCTTCCCTCACCAGAATCCTGTCGGCAAGCGCTTCAGCGCGGAGGTCGGAAAAGATCGCAACTGGATTGAGATCATCGGCGTCTGCGGCAACACGCACTATGACAGCCTCCGCAAGCCGGTGCCTCCGTTGCACTTCGACCTTTATCGACAACAGAAGGCGGCCGATACCTTGACCTACGTCGTCCGCACGCGGAGCAAGCCCGAGGCCATCGTGCCCTCTTTGCGTGCCGTGGTGCAGCGCATCGATCACGATTTACCGTTGATGGATATCCGCACCCAGGAGGAACAGATCGACGCCGGGCTGCAGCAAGAGCGCATGTTTGCCGCGCTCACTTCCGGCTTCGGCCTGCTCGCGCTTGCGCTGGCCTGCGTGGGGGTCTACGGCATCCTTGCGTACACAGTCGCGCAGCGTACCAATGAGATCGGCATACGGCTGGCGCTCGGCGCCGCGCGAGCCCAGGTGCGCGGGATGGTGTTGCGGGAAGCCACCTGGCTCGTGCTCGCGGGTGTGGCTGCCGGCCTTTTGATCGCGCTCTCGTTGGGGCGCCTGGTCCAATCGCTGCTTTATAGGCTCCAACCTGCCGATCTGCTCTCGCTCGCGTTGGCCGCCTTGCTGCTGCTAGCTGTTGCGCTGGTCGCCGGGTGGATTCCGGCGGTGCGTGCTTCTCTGGTTGAGCCCGTGGAGGCGCTGCGCCACGAGTGAATGAGCAGGCGGCGCGGAGCGTCGATGCCGGAGGGCGCTCCAGAGCGCGGTTAGAGCGCGGTCAGGGCGCGGGGTGAGTTTCTGCGCTGGGCGAAGTATGCACGTGTTGTTCTGAAAGCAGCCGTGCGGCTCTCGCCCGCTCCTTGTTCCCCTCCAGGGACTGCCCGGTTGCGCGCAGAGCCGTCCCCAGAAGGAAGTGGATTTCGGCGTCTTGTGGAGCGAGCGCCTCGGCTCGTCTCAGGGGGTCGATTGCCCTTGCCGGTTGCTGCAGCGCAACCCAGCTCTGACCCAATTCGCGCAGGGCATCCTCGTAGGAGTTGTTCACCGCGAGGGCTGCCTCAAAGTAGCCGATGGCTTCGTGCAGCTTTCCTTCGCGGCGAAGAATGCGACCCATGGTGCAGTTTGCAATCGGATCTGTCGGTGTCTTCTGCAAGGCGAGCGCAAACTGCTGCCGGGCGAGTGCAAGCTCGTCCGTCCGCCAGTAGATGAGCCCGAGACTGGTGTGGACGCCGGGATATTCCGGGTCGATTTTCTCGGCGGCCTCAAACTCCGCAATCGCCTCCTGCTCGCGAAAGAGCTTGTCATAGGCGGTTGCGAGCATCGCATGCGCTTCAGCGGATTCGGGATGGATGGCCATGATGTGCGTGAAGATCCCGGTCATGCCGGCATAGTTTTTCAGGCGCAGGTAGGCTTGCCCCAGCATGTGCAGGTTGTCCAGGTCGTCGGGTGCGCGCGCGCGCGCCTGCTCAAGATAGTGGACCGCTTCCGGGTAGCGATCCATCGCGAACAGGCAAAGGCCGGCAAGCTCGAGCGACTGGAAGCTGGGGGCGGCGGTGGCAACCCGCGCAAGAAGCGGCTGCGCCTCTGCGTACTGGTGCGCGCGAAAGTAGGCCACGCCCAGGTTGCGCTCGGTGAGAGCATCGTGCGGGTGCAGCGCGAGGGCCTGCTTGTAGAGAGCAATGGCCTCGGCATTGCGGTTTTGTCGAGCGAGCGAGAGGGCCAGATTATTGAGCAGCGGCACCGAGCCTGGATCATAGGAGAGCGCTTGACGGAATGCGGTTTCGGCGCGCGCGTTGTCGCCTTGCGCGAGCGCCGCAGAGCCGACTGCGATGCTCTCCTGTGCGCTGCCCGGAGAAGTGGAAGCGCTCTGCGGCGAACTCGCGGCCGAGAGCCTGGCGGCCACAAGGGCGGCGAGCACGGCGGTAAAGAACAGCTGCTTGCAGCGGCGACCGACGACCCGCCCCGCCTCGCCTGAGTGCATCGGCGCCCTCCTAATTTGTGGACTGTATCACGATGATGAAGCGCCTTTCTGTGAAGCCGTGCGCGAGCCTGGCGCAAACGCTTGCAAATTCCGCTTGTACGGAAACAACACTGCGTTTAGGCTAGGCAAACGCGCGAGGAACACGAACGATCCGTAGCTGGTTTCTGGCGACGGAGAGTTCTTCTCGCCCGGGGTCCAATCAAAAAAATCATCATCGCATACCCGAGGCCGTCCTGATGACGAAGCTGCTTGAGAAGCTCGCTCTTTTTCTGCTCGCCATGTTTCTTCTTTCTCCGCTTGCAAGCGCGCAAGAGATTGCAGCCAGCCTGAACGGAACTGTCACCGACACCTCGGGAGCCGCGGTTGCGGGAGCCTTGGTCGAGGTGAGAAATCCAGCGACGGAAGGATTCCTACGCACGGCCACCACCGACCGGAGCGGCACTTACTCGCTCTCCAATCTTCCCCCCGCTACCTACGTGGTCAGCATCAAGGCGAGCGGTTTCAAGACCCAGACCACCGACGGGGTTACGCTCTTTGTCGCGCAAAAGCGTGATCTAAGCGCGCAGCTTGCCCCGGGCGCCGTGGATCAGACGGTAACTGTCGAGGAGAGCGCCGTGGCGATCGAGACCACCAGCAGCGCCCAGACAGGCACGGTGAGCGGGACCCAGGTGCGGGAGCTCGAGCTGAGCAACCGCAACTTCGAGCAACTGGTGACGCTGCAACCGGGGGTGGTGAGCGGGCTGGGAGATGAGACCGGCTTCGGGCTGAACAACACGACGACGCTCTCGGTCAACGGCGCGCGCACCGGCGCGAATAACTGGACCGTGGACGGCGCGGATATCAACGACAGCGGCTCGAACGGGACGCTGCTCAACGTGCCCAGCATCGACGCTATCCAGGAGTTTACCCTTGCCCGCGGGTCCTACGATGCCGGCTACGGCCGCAGCGGCGGAGCCCAGGTCCTGGTTGCCACCAAGCAGGGAACCAGCCGCTTTCACGGCGATGTGTACGAGTTCAATCGGAACAATATTTTCAACGCCAACAGCTACTTCGGAAAGCAGCTGAACGAGCCCCGGGGTATTGAGCGCTACAACGATTACGGCTTTACCCTGGGCGGCCCCTTGTACATCCCGAAGCTCTTTAACACGGGCAAGGACAAGCTGTTCTTCTTCTGGTCGGAAGAGTGGCGCAAGGTAAGTACACCGAAGACCCAGAGTATTCCCGCGGCCACCGCCGATCAGCTCAACGGCATCGTTACAGGGCAGGTGAGCGCGCCCGCAGGCTGCGCCACCTACAACGCGGCGACCAACCAGAGCACCATCAATCCCGGCTGCTACAGTCAAAATGCGAAGGTCTACCTGGCCAACGTCTTCGACAAGTTCCCAGCGAACAGCGCCGGCGACAATGTCGCCACCTATTCCTCCCGCGACAATGTGCGTCAAGACATTGTGCGCCTGGATTACAGCCTCAGTGAGAAGATCCATCTTTTTGCGCGGGCCATGCAGGATGAAACTCCGGAGAACTTCCCGACCGGCCTGTTCGCGGGCAACAATTACCCCGGGCTGGTCAACACGACGCTCAACGCGCCGGGCGAGAATGTGGTCGGCAATCTGACCTGGACCATCACCCCCAAGCTGGTCAACGAGGTCGAAGTCGCCTACTCGCAGGGGGAGATCCAGACCGCGCTCAGCGGCGTCGCGAATTCTTCCACGGTCAGCTCGGCGCTCACCAACGCGACCGCGTACCAGGACCCCTACGGCCGCATTCCGAGCGTTAGGTTTACGGGCGGAACGATCACCGGTCTGAACCAGGGCAGCGCTCCGTACACGGAACGCAACCTGGACCGGACGATCTTTGACAACCTCTCGATCAACCTCGGCAAGCACGCCCTGCGCGTCGGCGCGACTTTCTCGCAGATGCTCAAGACGGAGAATGCGTCCGAGGGCAACGCGAGCTTCCAGTTCAATACCTGGCAGGATTTCCTGCTCGGCAATGTGGCGCTCTACACGCAGGCCAGCCGCGATATCGTCCCCGACCTGCACTACAACAATTTCGAAGCCTATGTCCAGGACGACTGGAAGATTCTGCCGCGCCTTACCTTGAATCTCGGGCTGCGCTGGAGTTACTTTCCTTCGCCGACCGACGTCAACAATACGCTGAATAACTTTGATCCGGCGCTGTACAGCGCAAGCGCTGCTCCCGCGCTCGACAGCAGCGGCAACTTTGTCGCCGGCCAGCCGGTTACCCCCGCGACCTACGTCAACGGCATCATCTTTCCGGCGGGCTCTGCCTGCACAGCAGCCAAGGCAATCGCCTCCAGCGTGAGCTGCTCGCCCTTTGGCAGCCGCGTCAATCCGAACTCGAACAATAACTTCGGGCCGCGCGTCGGGTTCGCCTTTGATCCGTATGGGAACGGCAAGATGGCCCTTCGCGGGGGATTCGGCATCTTCTACGACCGCACGCTGAACGGTCTCTGGGAGCAGAACGCGTTCGCCGATCCGCCGCTGGTCCAGACAGCAACGGAGACCAACACGAGTTTCGACGCGCCGCTTTCCGGCACGCAAACCCTCTCGCTTGGTCCCAACGGTTTGACGACCAGCGGAAATCCGTCGTTCAAGGTGCCCGCGTATGCGACCTACAACCTGTCCCTGCAGCAAGCCGTGACGGCAAGCACCATCTTTGAAGTGGCGTATGTGGGGTCGAGCGGTCGGCATCTACTCGGAGAGCTGGATCTCAACCAGCCCACCCTCGCCGCCCGTGAGTCCAACCCCAGCGCGAACGTGAACCAGATCCGGCCCTACCTCGGATACTCGTACTTCCACTCGCGCATTCCCATGTTCACCAGCAACTACAACTCGCTGCAGGTCTCGCTCAACCACCGCGTTACCCGGGGCCTGACCCTCGGCGTGGCCTACACCTGGTCGCGGAACCTTTCCTCGCAGTCGACGGATCGAGGCACAGCCAACACCAACACCTACGATCCCAGGCTCGACTACGGCCCTACGACGCTCAATACGCCCAACATCTTCATCGCCAATTACGTCTACGAGCTGCCCTTCTTTCGCGAGCAGCATGGCCTGCTCGGTCACACGCTGGGCGGTTGGGAGATCTCCGGCATCACCTCGGTTGAGTCCGGCCAGTCTGCCTCGGTTACCCAGGCCCTCGATCCGTTTGCCTGTATCGCTTCGACGACCACGGCCAACGGCTGCGCGGCGGGAACCTACCCCGGCGGCCTGGGGATCGGGACACCGAATACCGCGATCGCTCCGCGGCCGGACCAGATAAGCCCGGTGCGCCTCACCAAGACGCAGGCCCAATGGTTTACCACCGCGTCGTTCGCCGCCGCCGCCGGTCACTTCGGCTCGGAGTCCAACGGCAGCTTCCAGGGCCCGGGGCTGCAGAACTGGGATCTTGGCGCGATGAAGAACATTCCGATCTCGGAGCGCTTCCGCTTCCAGGTTCGCGGGGAATTTTTCAACGCCTTCAACCATACCAACTTCGACGGTATTGACACCGGGCTGAACGACACCAACTTTGGACAGGTGACAAGCACCCATCTCCCGCGCAACATCCAGCTCGGGGCAAAGCTTTACTTCTAGGGCACAGGTTGTACAGAACGCAAGGCGGGGAGATGCGATGCTTGTGTTGAAGGGTGGGCAGCGCTCGGCGGCTGCAATGGTCGTCGGGGCGCTGCTTGCAGCCGCAGGCTGTTCGGTGGCCGGCGGGCAGGCGCGGGACGGGATGATGGCGCCGCTTTCGCCGCCTGCCCTTGCGGGATCGGCCGGGCCGGCGCTGATGCCGTTGCCGGCCGACATGGAGCGGGGCAGTGGAGAGATGTTGCTCGACAGCGGCTTTACGGTGGTGCTCGAGGGCTACCGCGAAGCCAGGCTGGAGCGTGCCGCGAGCCGGCTCGAGCAGCGCATCGCGCGCGAGACGGGCCTCATCCTGCTGGCTGAAAAGGCAGCCGCGCACAGCGCCCTGACGGTGCGGACGGCGCAGGCCGGCAAGCCCGTGCAGGAGCTGGGCGAAGACGAGTCCTACACGCTCGAGGTTGGCCCGGCCGGGGCTTCGCTGACCGCTGCCAATCCTCTCGGTGTGCTGCGGGGTATGCAGACATTTCTTCAGCTGATCCATCCGGCCGGAAACGGATTTGCCATCGACGCGGTTACGATTCATGACAAGCCGCGGTTCCCCTGGCGGGGGCTGATGCTGGACTCCTCGCGGCACTTCCAGCCGATGGCGCAGGTGCTTGAGCAGCTGGATGCGATGGAGCTGGTCAAGTTGAATGTCTTCCACTGGCATCTGAGCGACGACCAGGGATTTCGAGCAGAGAGCCGTCGCTACCCCCGGCTGCAGGCGATGGGCTCGGATGGCAAGTTCTACACGCAGGCCGAGATGCGCGCGGTCGTCGCGTATGCGCGCGATCGGGGTATTCGCGTGGTGCCGGAGTTCGATATGCCGGGCCATGCGCGATCCTGGTTTGTGGGGTATCCGGAACTGGCGGCGATGCCGGGACCCTACACGGTGGTACACCACTTTACCGTCGACGACTTCGAGCATCCCGATCCCAAGCAGGATGCGGCCATGGATCCTACGAACGAGCGGGTCTACCGGTTTCTCGACGGCTTTCTCGCCGAGATGACCGCACTCTTTCCCGACCGCTACTTTCACATCGGCGGGGACGAGTGCGACGGCAAGCAGTGGGATGCGACGCCGCATGTCCAGGCATTCATGAAGGCCCATGGGATCAAGGACGATCCGGCGCTGCAGGCCTACTTTACCGGGCGGCTGCAAAAGCTCGTCACCCGGCATGGGAAGATCTCGATCGGTTGGGACGAGGTATTGCAGCCGGATACGCCGAAGGATGTCGTCATCCAATCGTGGCGAGGGCAGCGAAGCCTGTTCCAAGCCGCGTCGCGGGGCAATCGCGGGATCCTTTCAGCGGGCTACTACATCGACCTGAACCAGCCCGCGTCCCAGCATTACCTGGTGGACCCCCTGGTGCTGCCCCCACCCGACCCGAACGATCCGACAGCGAAAGGCGTGGACGTTCCAGAGCACCTGACGCCGGAGCAGGAGTCAAGGATCCTCGGTGGCGAGACAACGGAGTGGACCGAGTACATCACGCCCGAGATCCTGAGCAGCCGGGTCTGGCCGCGGTCTGCGGCGATCGCGGAGCGCTTCTGGTCGCCACAGGCAGATCGGGACGTGGCGAGCATGTACGCGCGGCTGGGCTGGGTTGCGCATGAGCTGAGCATGCAGGGAATAGGGAACGGCGGCGTGCTGCGGGGCATGGTGGAGCGCATTGCGGGGACTACGGAGATCGACCGTTGGCTGGTGCTGGCGGCGATGGTGCAGCCGCCGCTGGACTACAACCGCGAGATGGTGCCGGGCCAGGCATACGACCAGATAAGGCCCTTGACCCACCTGGTGGACGCGGTGCCGGCGGAGAGCGAGACGGCGCGGCTGTTCGCAGGCCTGGCGCATGCAGTGGCGGCGGGCACGGCGACTCCTGCGCAGCACGCCGAAGCCAGGGCGTGGCTGACACTCTGGATGGAGAACGACAGCGCGCTCGCGCCCATGCTGGGGGGGAATGCGCAGACGACCGAGCTGGCCGCGGTGTCGCACAACCTGGGGCGGACGGCGGCCATCGGCCTTGAAGCGCTGGACCGGATCGAGGGCCGCGCCGCCAAGGGCAAGACCTTGAGCGCGCAGCAGCAAAGCGAGTTGAAGGAGCTGGAGAAGCTGACCCCGGCAGCGCTGCGCAACATGGCCGCCGGGCCGGTGGAGGAGTTGGTCGCGGCCGCGCCTTGACCCACGGGGGCGCGCGGGCCAGGTGCGACTCGCCGCACCGCCGCGATCATCTGGAGGCCGAGGCTAGGGGTGGCTGGGGGCCTGTCTGCAGGTGAGGAAGAAACGTGCTGAAGATGGTTCCGTGGCTGCTTGGGTCAACCGAACTCCTTACCCGCATCACGCCACCGTGCCGATCCACAATCTCCTTGGATACCCAGAGGCCGAGCCCGGAGCCTCGCTCGCCCTTGGTCGTGTGAAAGGGCTCAAAGAGGGTGGACTTCATCTCAGGCTTGATGCCGTGGCCTGTATCCGCGACCGTGATGACTACCCCGTGCTGGCCGGTTCGAGGATCGGTCGCCGGGCGGGTGCGCACCATCAATTTGCCACCCGTGCTCATCGCGTCCGCGGCATTGCCGATCAGGTTTGCCAGCACCTGCCGCACTTCGCCTTCTTTGCACAGCACGGCGTCCTGATCCCGGAAGCGCCCCTGGACCTCGATGCCCGCATTGCCGATGCGTCCGTGATACAGCACAAGCACCTGTTCGATGATCTCGGACATGCGGCACAGGGTGGGTTGGCTGGCCTGCCGGTGGAAGCGCAGGGTCTGGCTCACGATCTGCGCAGCGCGTGCCAGCTCTTGCTGCGCCTGCTCTAAGTACCGGGCTGCCGATGGCTGCTGCTGCGTCTCGAGAGCGGCCAGGTAGATCAGGTTGGTGACCGCTTCGAGAGGGTTGTTGATCTCATGCGCGATGGCGCTCGCTAAGCGGCCAACCACGGCCAGCTTCTCGCTCTGGCGCAGTGCGGCCTCGGCCTGGCGCTGGTCCTCGACATCGGCCACCATGCAGACCATGCCGCGCACCTGGCCCTGCTCGTCGATATCGGGAGCGTAGGTTACCTGCGCGACGCGGCCGCCCTGCAACGTGGGGTAGGTCGTCTCAACGGTGGTGGTTTCGCCCGCCAGCGCACTTTCTCGCGCCGCGGCCGTGACTCTCCAGTATTCTTCGCCAACGATCTCCCGAACCGTTCGGCCCACAATTTTTTCGGGCGGCAGGCCCGACCAGAGCTGGTAGGTGCGATTGACCCGCAGGAAGCGTCCGTCTTTATCGATGTAGGAGACCAGGGTGGGCAGATGGTCGGTGACCAGGCGCAACTCCCGCTCGCTCTGCCTGATCTCGGCAGCACTTCGCTCTCGCTCACGCACAGCGGCGTGCTGCTCGAGCTCCTGAAGGTTTAAGAGAAAGGCGATCAGCAGGAGAGCCGCCCCGCCGGTGGCCACCAGAGTTACGGCCAGCAAGGCCATGCCGAACTGCGGCCTTCCGAGATCCACGTCGGCCCTTAAGAAGATGCCGCCGAGCACGACCGGCAGCAGCACGACGCCCGGCAGCAGCCGGCGCGCCACCCAGCCGCCGGCCTGCCGCGCGAGGAGGATCCGTACCAGCGCCGAGTCCGACTGCGCCAGGAGCAGGCCCGTACCCAGCACCAGGAAACCGATGCCGGTGTGTAGGGCCATCGCCGTGTATCCCATCTGGCCATAAAAAAAGGGAACCCCGTAGAGGGCGCCGACGACCGCGGCAAACGCGTTGAAGGTCAACAGGACGGCTGCCAGCAGGGCCAGCAAACGTGCGCGGCGGCTGCCGCGAAGCAGGGCAAGCGCAAGTCCGGAGAGGCAGAAGTTGGCAGCGGTAATGTGCGCCATCCGGCCCGGATAGGGGTGCTGATAGGGATCCGGGAAGATGAGCTGATCGATATGAAGATCGAGATGGAGGGAGTATTCGAGCAGCGTGAGAGCTCCCCAGGCTGCGGTGAGCGCCGCGAGCATCCTCGAGCAGGCTACCGAGAGCGAGGAAGGCCTGAGCGCCATGGCGAGCGCGAGGCCCGCGGACACGAAGGCGGACGCGGTATTGGCCTTCATGCTGGCGTGGTTGGGCAGCACCGTCATCAAAGGCTTGATGTCGAAAAACCAGCCTGTAAGAACAGTAAGCCCCAGGGCAACCAAGGCAACCGAGCAGGTGCGGGACGCTACCGAAAGCGCATGGCTGGTTTGGGGAGGGTCGAACCGGGCACTCCCGGCAGGCTCTGCTGGGCCTGGGCCGGCCTGGACATGCGCTGTGAGGGGCACTTTATAAGAGTAAGGCACCTCTATCTCAGGTCCAGCAGAACTAACTCATTTGAAGTGCCCAAAGTACTTAGTGGGAGGCACGTTCGTGGGCTGCGGCGAGCCATGCCTTCGCTGGTTCTGCCTGCCGGGGCTTTCGCAAAAAAAAGAACCTACTGCAGCGGCGCTCCAGAGCCAGGACTCGCGCGTTTTGCACGCGCCGCCCAAGCTCGAGCTGCCGGCTGCAGAGAGATTCCGGCCGGGCAGACTGGCCGTCGCCCCAAAACGCGGAGTTTGCCCGGGCGCGCGCAACAATGCGAGAACCGCAGTGCCGGCCATGGTTGCGCCTGGGCCAGTGCCCATGCGCCGAGAGACTATCGGCCGATCGGCAACACCGTCTGCTTCAAGTTGTAGCCGCGCAACCCGAGTGCCGCTTCGGCAGTCGCGGCGGAGGCTGGATAGTGAATGACCACGGTGCGGCTTTCCCCCGGCAGCAGCGATACATAGTTGTCGCTGTAGTATGCCGGTAAGATGCGCTCGCCTCCTGACGCCTGCTCGAGCGTCAGTTTCAGCTCGATCGCCGCGGCGCTCCCCTGGTTGGTCAGCACCGCGGTCACGACCTTTTCTTCACCCTCGGTGCCGAGGCTAATCCGTGAGCCGATCTTAGCCTCCGGGAGCATGTTCAGCTTGCGCATATCTTCTTCCCGGCCGGCGAGCCAGTAGAGGTTGGAAGACAGGCTCTTGCCTCCGGCACCGATCAGGTTCAGCCGCACGAAGAGCGGCTCCCCCGTGCCCGGCTCCTTGAACATGGCGTCGAACATGGCGGCCAGCGGCAGTTGCAGCGCGGTCGCGCTCGCATCGGCGGCGACGGTGACCGGCACCGTCTTTGCAAACAGCTGCTTGTTCGCGAGCGACATCACCGTGGCCTCAACCTTGGCGCCGGCCAGCGCCTGGGTGGTGGTGTTGATGATTGCGACATCGTAGGTGGAGAGATCGAGTTGCACATGCTGCGGCTCGGAGGCGTGCATGACCCCATAGAAGGAAGCCTGCGTGTCGTAGTCCCAGGACAGCATCTGCCACATATTGCTCGGCCACGCCGGCTGCGTCATCCAGATCATCCGGCCGCTGTTCGGCTGCCACAGGTGCGCCGTGAATCCCTCAAAGATCGCTCGATGCAGCGAGTAGTTGAACATCTGCACCTTGCGTTCGAAATCCGGAAGGCTGGTAGGCGCGCCAAACTGCATCGCGACATGATCCATAAACGGATGGATGTCGCCGTTCGAGCTGGTATGCCAGTCGTGGTAGGCCCAGGCATCGCTGAGGGGCCATTGGTTCTCAGGCGCGATCCAATGCCGGAAGCCTTCGAGCGTGGTGAAGGACGGGATCCCGAGTTCGACAGAAAAGCCGCGGTTCAGCGTGTCGAAGTAGAGCTTCGGATCCTGGTAGCGATAGGGCCCGCTGTTGCGCAGGTTGACCCGGTTGGAGGAGGGCGTGTAGTAGCGGGTGCCGTCATAGTCGGCCAGCACCTTGCCCAGTCCATCGCTGATCGCCGGCTGCGGCACGCCCTCGTTGCGTCCGCACCACATGACGATCGAAGGATGGTTGCCGTAGCGTTTCACCACGTCCGCCGCGTTGGCCAGAAACAGCTCGGGGTCCTGCGCCTCGGCGTTATAGTCCTCGGTCGACTCCCAGAAATCGTTCCACACCATCAGCCCGTACTTGTCCGCAAGGTCATAGAAGACCGGCTCATCGTTCTGCCCGACCCAGTCGCGAATGATGTTCACGTTCGCAAGCTGGTGAAGCCGGAAGTAGGGCTCCAGGTGCTCGCGGCTGATCCGCTTCATCATGTCTTCCATACCCCAGTTGCCGCCGCGCGCGGCGATGCGCACCCCGTTCACCTTGATCACCAGGTCGGTCATGCCCGGCTCGTTCGTTACCGCCGTCACGGCGGGCGAGTGATCGGCGACCGCGGTCAGCGACGAAGCCCAGCCTTCCGGCGTTTGGCGGGTTCCCTCATGGGTGACGTTCAGGATGGTCTGGCCAAGACTGTGCGCCAGGGTCGGATTCACCTCAACCCGGCGCAGCGTGCCGTCTGTGGCGAACAGGCTTTCTTCGTAAGTCACCTCGCGGATGCCGAATTGGATGGTCTTTGCGTCGCTCGTCGCGCCGGCCTCGGCTAAGGAGAGCCGCAAGTGGTAGAGCTCCGGCTTGCCATAGCCATTTGGCCACCAGAGCCGCGGATGTTCCACGTGAAGCTGCTTGTACGCGTCGGGCGTCAGCAGCACCTCGCTCCTGCCGGGCTCGGCGGTCACTTCCTTGCGGACCTGCACCCCACCTTCAAACTCGGCGCGGACTTCAATCTTTGCAGGGCTCGTCCCACTGTTCTCGACCGGCACCTTGATCGAGATGTCGGCCGAGTCGGTACGCGGGAGGGGCAGCATGGTGATGATCTGGGCATCGCCCAATCGCACCGCGCCGGTCTGCCTCAGCTCCACCTCCTGCCAGATGCCCGTGTCGCGGTCCCGAATCGACGGGATCCAGTCCCAGCCTTCCGTATCGACAAAGGTCGGCCCGTCGAGCAGCATGGCGCCGCCGTTATCCCCCGGGCCAGCCTTGATCGATTCTTCGTAAGGAATCCCGGGATGCGGGGGCGGCGCAATCCTGACCGCGAGCGCGTTTTCGCCCGAGGCTTGCAAGAGCGCGGTTACGTCATAGACCCCGCGGATAAAGGCTCCCGTGACCGTTCCGAGCTCGCGTCCGTTCAGCCATACGTCGGCCGCGTAGTTGATGCCGTTGAGGCTGAGCGTGTAATGCCGGTTGGCTCCTGCGGGCGTCGGAAACTCGACACGGTACCAGTACTGCTGCCTGTTGAGCGACTCGGGAATGGCAAGGTTATTGAGGTCCCAGTCCGGGTCCGGGTACACGCCCCGATCGACCAGGGTCGTCAGCACGGTGCCGGGCACCGTCGCCGCGTACCAGGTGGCGCTGTCCGCGCCGACGCGGGAAAGCTGCTCTCCGGTCTGCGCGACCTCTGGCGCGGCCTGAAGCTTCCAGTTTCTGGCCAGCGTCCACGCACCGGGCGCGGTCTGCTCCAGGGTGGGGCCCGCGGGCGGGAGCGGCTTGGCCACCGGCTGCCCGAACCGGGCCCGATCCTGCGGAAGGGTCTCCGGGGCCTGGGGCGCGCGATTGCCTACCTGTTCCCGCACCTGGAAGAACCAGGCCTTGGACCCATCCTCGTAAAGAATGGTGGAGAAGTTCGGCCGGGCCGCTGCCATGCGGCTCACCTCCTCGGTCGAGGCGGCCGTGTGCGCGATTGAAAAGTTGGCGAGTTCGCCGCCAAAGTGCTGCCACATGCTGAGACGGGCGGGCACGGTGGAGGGCAGGTGCGGCCGGTCATAGCGGTACTTGGCTTCCTGGTTCGAGATGAAGTCGGGACCGAGCAACAGCTCCGCATCCTCGATCGGGCCCATCGGCGGGGTGCCGCTGCCTACCTCGGCGCCGTCCAGAAACAGATGGGCCGTCACACCGTCAAAGGTGGCCGCCATAAAGTGCCACTGGTCTGCTCCCGCCGCGCTTTGTCCCACGACCTCGTTGCCGACGCCCAGCCGGAGCACAGGCTTGCCCGCCTCAAGGCCGAGATAGCGCGAGTCTTCGTCGGCCGGATCCCCGAGCCCGGCGAGCAGGGTCGTCATGGCCGGGCGTTCTGCCTGGAACCACAGCGACATCGTCCACGGGCTGTCGGCATCGAGCAGCGTTTCTGACTTGTTCAGCGGCTTCTCAAGACCCCGGCCCCCGAGCAAAAACTTTGCCGAGTAGGGCCCATAGGTGCTCCTCGGCTCGGGTTCCGCAGGGCGCTGGTCCTGAGCTTTGGCGCCGGCTGGTATCAAGAGGAGTGCGAGGAGGGAGCAAAGAGCGGCACAGCGGGCGGGGCAGAGTGGTGACATGGGCGGGCACATCCTCGGAGGAGAGACTCGGGGGGTCAGTGGAAGCTTGCCGGTAACGATATCATGGAGCGCGGCAAAGCTGTCGGCACCGCCGCCGACAACTACGAAATCCGTGGGGAGATGGCGCCGCGGCATCCGCCGAGCCGGTAGCTACCCGCGCGCCCGTTCTCAGCGCAATGGCGTCCGTCCACCCCACGCGCGATTGCGCCAAGCCGAAGGCAAGTGCGCGAACTGCTCTGCGACCGCTCAAGGGGGAGAACCAGCGCAAGGGTGGAAAATTTCAATCTACGCGCTCTTCGCGGGACCCCTGCCCGGGGTAAAAGCGCCGTAGCAGTATCAAATAGATGAGGGCACTTAGACTTGAAGCAACGCCCAAAAATCCAAGGAAGGCATACGTCAACGTTCCCGGATGTCTGTCTTCCAGAACTGGGCTGTTGTGATAGAGCGACCAATACGAAAGATACATAACCAGGGAGCCCTGTAGAGCGGCAGCGGTTAGGATCGCAGGCCAGTAACGTAGCTGCACTGAGATGGAAGGAAGAGCGACCAGAAGGCAGCCGCCGAGCAACCAGATTGCCGAGGCAAAAGCCAAGCCATAAGCAAGCATGGGAAAGGCGCTACTTAAAGGCGTCCAAGAGAAACATAAAGAGATAGCTACGAGGACGACCGCGCAGACCAGATAACTACTCAAGCTGAGCGCGAGGCGGAAGGGCCAGCCTGCGACACTCGCTATCACGCCTGTCCGCTCCCTTTCGTCAGCGGTCTAGGCGCGCGCTCTCTGCGGTTCCTGCAGCCGCATGACTCCCGAACGACCAGTTCCACGGGAAGGACGATCCGTCGTCCGGACGCGGCGCGGTCTTTCGCAGCAATTCTGGCGAAAAGAAGTTCCGCCGCGACCCGGCCCAGCTCCAGCGCCGGTTGGCGCACCACCGTGATTGCGGGCTTGAAGATATCGGCCATCTCGAGATCATCGAACCCACTGATGGCGATGTCGTCGGGGATGCGTGTGTTCAGCCTAGAAAAGGCCTGCAGCGCGTGACGCATGACCAGATTATTGCCCATGAAAAAAGCCGTGTACGCACCCCGCCCGGAGATCAGGGGCTCGATGATCGAAAAGGTCTCTTCCTCGGTCCGGCAGGTGAAGTGGTGACTCGGCTTGAGACCTGCTTTGAGCATCGCCTTCTTGTAGCCCCGGTAGCGTGCATCGAGGGTGTAGAGCTTTTCTGAGAGTCCGAGATAGGCGATGTTGCGATGCCCATGACCAATCAGGTGTTCGACCGCCAGCCGCGCGCCCTTTTCATTCTCGACCACGACACTGTTAAAACGGTTTCCGGCGATGGGGCGGTCGAGCATAACGATCGGTGTGTCCTCTAACTCGATCCGGTCGAGGCCGGTCTTGCCGACCGCGGCTGGAATGATCGCTAGGCCCGCGACATGGTTGAGAATCATGAGGTTGGCCTCGACAAATTCCATGCCCGCATCTTCATCCGAGGTGGTCACGCTGACAGAGTACTGGTGTTTCTTTGCGACCAGGCTGATGGCATGCGCGCACGTGGCAAAGAAGGGATCGTAGAAATTCGGTACGATGATGCCGATCGACGTGGAACGGGACTGGCGCAGAGAGCGCGCGATCAGATTCGGCTGGTAGTTTAGCTCCTTGATCGCCCTGTGGACGCGTTCCTTGGTATCCTCGGACACGCGCGCGCTCTCGTTCAAGACGCGAGAGACCGTCATGGTACCGACGCCGGCCAGCTCGGCTACATCCCGCATGCGTGCCTTGCGTGGAAGCAAACATAGACTCCTTGGAATCAATATAGATGAGACCAGCAGCGACTGATAGATGCGATCAGCAGCGACTGGCCTGCATGCCAGCCATAACTCGCCACGAGATTACCCCGCTCGCTGACCGGGAGTAAAGCCGCTCTGTTCGCGTTGAGCCTTTTGCCTCGCGAAGAGCCTTGGGCCGGTCAAGCATCTTAACGATTTCTACCCAGAGGCGCACCCAGCGAATCGATCTTGTTCAAGACATGTTGGGCCCGCTCGGTGTCTGCATGTTCTTCATGATCGCCGGCTATCTCTTCTGGTTGAAGTTATTTTATGAACAGGGTAAATCCCACTGGGTGAAGTTATATCTCGGGCGTTTTTTCCGACTTTATCCGGTAAATCTGGTGGCCATTGTGAGCATGCTTTTAGTGGTGGCGGCGCTCACCGGGTTTCGGCCGCAGGTGCCTCTGTCCCGCCTCAGTCTGCAGGTGTTTCGATGGCTGGTACTTGGTATTGGGCAGCCGGACGTGAATGGCTATAGGGGTACAGGTCTACTCGTGGCTTCGGTCATTTGGTCGATCCATTGGGAGATCGTTTTCTATTTAAGTCTTCCTCTCACCGCTATCGCGTGCAGAGGCCGGCTCATGCACCTTCCAACGGCTGCAGCAGGGCTAGTTAGCTGTTTGCTCTACGCGATTTTCCGACCGGCCAATCCGATGCATGGTTCAAAACGGCGCTCGCGGGATGTCTCCTGGCGGGTATGACATGCGCGTCCTTGCACGAGAAAAAGTTCACGCTGCGGCTCCCTGATTGGGGTAGTTCCATGGCGGTCGTCGCTTTGATTTCGCCGACTTTCTTCTTCCTGACTCCATATACTCATTCCATACTTGTTCTACTTGGACTCGCCTTTTACCTCATCACCGCGGGATGCACAATTTTTCGAGTCCTGATTAGCCGTTCGGCGATTCGCATGGGTTCAAGCGCCCTGGGATTGACCTAGGCAGAGAGGTCGCCGGGAGTTTAAGCGGAGTCAGCATGAAGCGAAATTGATCCCGACGGCTTCTATGCAACCCCCCTCGTACTTTGAGCGATTGAGCCGCTGCGAACGCGTCGATGCCCGGGCAGGCTCTCAGCACGCGCCATGCGCGCTGTTCCGGTCCGCGTTCTTGGTGCGCACGGTGGCCAGCGCACCTGCTCCGCCGGCCGTCTGCAAGGAGCGATCGATGCCGTTCTGGCTGGCTAGCGGATCGTGTAGGTGAATCGATCCACGTCTACATATCCGGATGAGCCGGCGCTGTAGATGCCGATCCGGTCGCCGCGATAAAACGCCCAGCCCGCCTTGCAGGGAGCGCCGATCGGGTGGAAGGCGGCGCCATCCGCACTGTAGCTGAAGCGGCTCACCCCATCCCGGCCCCAGGTTGAGCGCAGCCAGACCTGCTCGCCGGCAAGGGAAACAAGAGGCCCATCCGCGCCATTGCGCGCAAAGCCAAGCAGCAGACCCTGCGCCTGGCGCCGCACCGCGAGAGCGCACACGTTCTGCGCGTAGTGCGCGAAGCCGGCCTGCTGGCCGTCCTTCATGCCGGCCAGGTCGAGCGTAACGGTCGCTGTGCTCTTTCGAGAACGCAGCGCGCGCTGGGTAAGGATGTCAGCTACGGTGCGCAGGTCCCCGGCGCGCAGGGCCGGTGCGGCGTAGAGCCTTAGCCATCCCGGGCGCTCGGCGAGACTCCAGAGTTTGGGATTTGGCTGGTAATTCCATTCCCAGGCCGGCTTCAGCTCCGCCTCGCCGAACTCGTCACTGACAGCCAAACCTTCGCTGTGCCCGGCAAAAGGGATCGGTGCAGGACCGGTCCAAACCATGTTGCCGATACCGTCGTTGCCGACCCGCCCCAGCACCGGCCACCCGTCGGTCCAGGTGACCGGCAGGAGCACGCCCGCGCGCCCCTCCCAATCGCCTGTGCCCTGGTGCGAGAGAAAGTACCAGTGGCCGGACGCAAGCTCGATCAGCCCTCCCTGGTTCGGCTCCTTGTCGATCTTCGGGCGAACGTGGATGACCTGCCGCTCCTCCCAGGGACCGTCGAGGCTTTTCGCGCGTTCCATCATGGCCACCCGCCCCTCCGGCGTGACCTCGCTGAAAAAGTGAAAGTAGAGCCCGTGTATCTTGTAGAGCTTGTTCGCCTCACTGCCGCGCGACTGGTGCAGGATGCGATCCCGGCCGGGGAGAAGCGCCGCGCCCTGGGGGTCCATGGCGAAGAGGTGGATGTTGTAGGCTTTGCCATTGCCGGGCTCGCGGGCAAAGTGCGTGGCTACCAGGTAGGCTCGGCCGTCCTCATCCCAGAAAGGGCATGGATCGTCCCAGCCCGGGGCTGCGAGGATGAGCTTCGGCGCCGACCAGGGGCCCGCCGGTCTCGCGGCAGAGGCTACGAAGATGCCTTGATCGGGCGTGCCGAAGGAGACAAAAAAGCGCCCTGCGTGCTCACGGATCGAGCCGGCCCAGATCCCCCGGCCTGCGCGGCCCATGCGGTCCCAGTTCAACGCCGGATCGAGCGCCGCAAGATCGCGGACCACATGGCCTAGATAGCCCCAGTGAACCAGGTCTCTCGAATGAAGCACCACCATGCCCGGTGAGTATTGAAAGGTGGAGGAGATGGCATAGAAATCCTCGCCCACGCGAATGGCGTCCAGATCGCTGTAGTCGCCGGGCAGAACAGGATTGGCATAGGTGGGCTTCGCCGGAGCGTTCCGGACCCTGTGCCTGGATGGCTGGCAGAGGCCAGGCGGGAACGTAGCCGCAACCAGGAAGAGGGCCCAGCACAGAAATTGGAAGGACGATTGGAAGGACCCTGTCCAGGAGGGTAGCCAGCGCATCCACGCATTGTGCCACACGATTCGGGCCCGGCGAGCCTTGCCGTACGATTCGGGCCCGACGAGTCGGGCCGGGCTCGCTTGTCTCCCGTCGTTCCCACCCGTGAGCGGCCCCGGCGCCGAGGAGCGGGCCGGACCGGTGAGGAGCTTTTGACAGATCTCAGCGAGGCGCAGCGAGCGGGGATAGAGACTTCGACCCTGTTGCGGGGTCAGCTGCGCCGCCGAGAAACCACAGGAACATCAGAACGCTTAGGCTGCCGTATTGAAGATCTTGACGCCGTACTGACTCTCCACATCCGCCAGAGCGATGTCGAACTCCGCTGCGATCTGCGACAGCGAGTAGCCTTCGTCGAGCAGTTTCTGGATCTGTGATCCGCTCGAGGCGCCCACGGCATCTGCCGTTTCCTGAGACAAGTCCGGATTATTGGCGGCGCCAAAGGTAAGAAGGTTCGACGCCGGCAATGCGGAGAGTGCCTCCTCGGAGATCGTCACATTGTCCTCGATGCTCGTAGGAGAGAGCGAGCCCGTGGCGCCGGAGGCCTGGTTCAACTCCACAGCTACCGCGGGCTCTGTCGCTTGCTTGGTCTCGTCAACTGTAAACTGAACGGCTTCTACCATCTTTCACCTACCTGTCAAGGAACAAGCTAGTCGCATGTACAGTGAGAACTCATTTTGGTCGGCGGCGTTGTGTAGAGATTGCCGGCCGTTCCATTTTGGGAAAAAACAGCAGCCTCCTGCGCGTCGGTGCGCCGAGAGCCGCAATTGCCTGGGCCGCTGGCGCGCCCGCACGGCAAAGCGCTGCCCTGCGAAAAGCGGCTCGACGGGTACCGCCGAGGCCGAGCAGATGCTCGCCGCCGGCGGAGCACCTTCTCGGGCGGAGGGCTATCGAAATGTGCCTAGAGCGAGGCGGGGTTGCCCGGTTTCCCGGGCTTTGGGCCGGGAAAATGCGGGATCGATACGGCGGATAAGTCTCTTTAATACCCACCTTGGCATCTGCTCTCCTGCGCTATGGTGAAGTATGGGCCCGAGGGGCGATCGCCTGCAGGTCGCTGTACCCGCAGGCTGCTTGTCCTCTGTTGAAGATACCGCGCGCGACTTCCCCAGAATTCCAATCCCGGACGGCAGCCACGGATGCCCGCTCCTGTCCGAATCACTCAAAGTGGTCACGGGAAGTGGTCGGTTAAGGCGCACCAGCAATCATGCTTCTTTCTTCCATCCCCCGGAGGCTACTTGATCTACGTCACGAAACGTTTTGCAGGCTTGGCTCTCGCCCTCGGCGCAAGCGCTGCCTATGCCCAGTCAACCGCCACCCTTTCCGGCATTGTTACGGATCCGTCCGGCGCCGTCATCGCTGCGGCGAAGCTCACGATCCATGGCCTGTCGACCGGAGTGGACCGGGTTGCAACTTCCGATTCCGCGGGGAACTATGTCGTGCCGTCTCTTGAGCCTGGAAACTATAGCGTTCTTGTGCACGCAGAGGGTTTCGCCGACACCAGGCTGCCAAGTGTCACCCTGCAGGTGGCGCAGAGCGTGACCGCGAATGTGCAACTGGGCCTTGCGGCGGCGGGCGAGGTGGTGCAGGTGCAAAGCGCGGCGCCGATCCTCGATGCCGCAACCATTACGGTGGGACAAGTGATCGATCAGAAGACGGTGCAGGAGATTCCGCTCAACGGGCGGCACTTTCTGGATCTGACGAATTTGACCCCGGGCACTGTTGTGCCTCCGGTGACAGGCAGCCTGACGAGCGCGAGCCGTGGACTCGGCGCAAACTCGTTTGACACAGCAGGCCAGAGAGAAGACTCCGTGAATTTCATGATCAACGGCGTCAATCTCAACGATCAATCGCAAAATCAGATTACTTTCCAGCCGTCGATCAACACTACCTCCGAGTTCAAGATTTCGAACTCCACGTATTCGGCCGAGTATGGGCGCTCCTCGGGTGCGATCGTCAACGTGGCCACCCGCTCGGGGACCAACGAGTTTCATGGGGAAGCCTTCGATTATCTGCGCAATAACTACTTCGACGCGCGCAACTACTTCAATCGGAAACCCAATCGGCAGAATTCTTTTATCCGGAATAACTTCGGCGGAGCCTTCTCCGGCCCGGTGTGGAGAGACCACACCTTCTTCTTTCTCAGCTATGAGGGTTTGCGGCAGCAACAGGGGCTGCTCTTCAATGGCGATGTGCTCAGCCCGGCGCAGCGTGCGGCGCTCGCTGCAAGCCCGGCTGGCGCCGCCTACGCGCAGATTGTGACTCTGATTCCGGCGGGCAACAATGCGACGGGCACGGTCTTTCAAGGTTCCTCGCCGGGGCCTGTCAAGACCGACCAGTTTTCAGGCGATCTCTTTCATACGGTCAGCGCGAAGGATAACCTGCACGCTTACTACGCCTGGCAGCAGGATGCGCGCACGGAGCCAAACCTGCAGGGCAACACTGTCCCCGGGTTTGGAGATCATCGTACGGCGCATCGGCAGATCGGTACGCTCAACGAGGTCCACTTAGTCTCGCCAAACCTTGTCAACGAGGCTCGGCTCGGCTTCAACCGGATCGCGATCGCCTTTGTGCCGAATACGCCTGAAAATCCCTTGAGCTTTGGTATCCAGACCGGGGTCAACTACAACGCGGCACTGCCCCAGATCACGGTGCAGGACATCGGGTTAAATTTTGGAGGGCCGTCCGGTTTTCCGCAGGGGCGTTTTGACACGGCTGGCGTCTTCTCTGACACCCTTTCCTGGAACGTCGGCAAGCACACGGTGAAAGCGGGTGGCGAGTTTCGACGAGCCATTGGCGACTCCTTTTCGCAAACACCTGGCACCGTTACCTTCAGCACGACGGACCATTTCATTGCGGGGCTGGCCAGTGCCTTCAGTGTGACGCCCACGCAGGTCACCAGTCGCATCTTTGAGAATGCGGCTGGGGGCTTTGTCTCCGATAATTACAAGTTGACCCAGCGCTTCCAGGCCGAGATAGGCTTTCGTTACGAGTGGAATGGAACGCCGACAGAGGGTGGCGGCCGCCTCGTCAACTTTGACCAGGGAGCCGATACGCTGGAGCCTGTAAGCCAGGCGTACAACCAGAACAAGAACTATGAGCCGCGAGTCGGCTTTATCTGGGATCTGCGCGGCAGTGAGGCGACTGTGCTCCGCGGGGGATACGGCATCCTCGCCGATGAGCCTGTGTTTGGCGTCGTGACCGGGCTTGCCAGCAATCCGCCGCATGCAAATCCATTGAGCGAGACCGGCTCTCTGCCGGTAGGATCGCTGTATGCGAGCGCCTCGCTTGCGTCCCTGGCGCCGAGCGCGACGAACCCAAAGCTGACCAACGGCTATGTGGAGAGTTATAACCTAAACCTACAGCAGCAGATTGCCGGTGGGGCGGTTATGGAAATCGGCTATATCGGGTCCGAGGGGAAGCACCTTCGTATCGAACGCAACATAAACCAGTATGGGTATGCAAGCGGTGTGGCGACGCGGCCGTATCCAACGCTTTCCGCGGCGAGTACGATCCGCCCGGGTGCGGGTCTCGGGAACATCGGCTATGTGGATTCGAGCTCGTTGTCGAACTACAACGCACTCTGGTTGACCGTGCGCAAGGCCCTATCGCATGGAGTGCAGGTGAACTCGACGTACACCTGGTCGAAGTCCCAGGATCTGAACTCACTTGGTTCGCAGGGCGGCTACACACTGCAAAACAACTTCAACCCGCAGGGCGATTACGGGCTGTCGGACTTTGACGCGCGCAATCACTTTGTTTTCTCCGGGACGTGGAATCTGCCCTTGCATGGTGGGCGGCTGGCCGAGGGCTGGCTGCTGGCAAACATCACCCAGCTGCAGAGCGGGAACCCGATGAACGTGGTCACGACATCCACTTACAATGGTGTCTCTGGGACCATCCGGCCCACACTCGTGGGCGCATACTCTACCGGTCGCGGCGCTACCCAGGCGAATGGGAATGTGCTGTTTATCAAAGGATCCGGCTGCGCGACGCTGACAGCGTCGTGTGCCTTCTACGCGCAGCCCGGCGGTTTTGGCACGTTGCGGCGCAACGCGCTGGCCGGTCCCGGTTTTGCCGACTCGGATGTGTCGCTCGAGAAGACCACCAGGATCGCTGAGCAGGCAGCGCTGGTGCTGCGTGTGGACGCGTTCGACATGCTCAACCACGTGAACTTCGCCAATCCGAACCTCACGGCGACGGGCGCCTCGACCAGCACGTTTGGCCAAATCTCCACAACGCGTACAGCGGTGGTCGATGCGGGCTCGTCGCGGCAGCTGCAGTTTGCGATGCGTTTCGAATTCTGATCGCCGGGGTATCACCGGTGGAAAAAGGCAGCGTTCATCGCTGCCTTTTTTCTTACGGCCCAGGCTTACAGGAAAAGCCGGTCGAGATGCTGTTTTCTAAGGAGAAACCATATGCTTCGTCGCACCTTCCTCTCTACCCTGCCGTGGGCTGCCGCGGGGGCCGTCGCGCAGGTTCGACCCATGCCTGCTGCCGCGGCGAGCGCTCCACAGCCGGAGCAGCAGGAGAGGTTTCAGGCCGAAGGCGAGGAGCGTTTTATCCGGCCCGATGTGCATGCCGGCGACCGTCCCTCGGGCGCAAGCTTCAGCACGCGATCGCCGGCGCTTGGCTGCTCGGGCGCGGCAGCCACGGCCCATCCCCAGGCGACCATGGTGGCCATCGAGATCCTCAAGCGGGGCGGCTCGGCGGTGGACGCGGCAGTGGCGGCAAACGCGATGCTGGGCTTTGTGGAGCCGACAAGTTCGGGACTGGGCGGCGACTGTTACGCATTTGTCTGGGACCCGAAGCAGCGCAAGGTGATGGGGATGGCGAGTTCGGGAAGATCGCCGCAAGCGCTCTCGCTTGCAACGGCGCGGGCGCGCGCCAAGGATGGCGTTCTGCCGAAGCTGGGGGCGATCAGCGTGTCGACGCCGGGTGCGCTTGATGGATGGTGGACGATGCACCAGCGCTACGGCAAGCTCAAATGGGCCGAGCTCTTTGAGCCCGCGATTCACTTCTGTGAGGCCGGCTCGCCCGCGCCGCAGATTATCGGCTGGTACATCAAGCGCAATCTTGCGGCATTTATGCGGCCGGGCTCAGGGGTAGAAGAAACGGCCAATGCGATGCGGACCTATGCTCCGGGCGGGAGAGCGCCGAATGAGAACGATGTGCGTCGCAATCCTGACCTTGCCCGCACCTACCGCATGATCGCGGAAGGCGGCCGCGATGCATTTTACGAGGGCCCGATCGCCGACACGATCGATGCCTACTTCAAGCGGATCGGCGGGTGGCTGTCGCGGGAGGACCTGCGGGCGCATCATGCAGAGTGGGTCGAGCCGCTGGTGACCACCTATCGGGGCGCCAGCGTTTACGGCATGGGCGCGAACACCCAGGGGCTGGCGACCTTGCAGATGTTGAACATCCTCGAGACATTTGACCTGCGCGGGATGGGCTTTCAATCGGCAGCCTCGATCCACGTGCAGGCAGAAGCCAAGCGACTGGCTTATGAAGACCGGGCGCGCTATTACGCGGACCCGCATTTCGCCGAGATTCCCGTTGCGTGGTTGAACTCCAAGCAGTACGCGAAAGAGCGCGCCGCGCTGATCCGCATGGATCGCATTCTCACTCCCGTTTATCCAGGCCAGGCGCCGAGTCATGGCGATACGACCTACTTCACTGTTGCCGACAGCGAGGGGATGATGGTCTCGCAGATCCAGTCCAACTTTCGTGGCATGGGATCGGGCCTGGTTGCGGATGGACTTGGTTTCATGTTCCAGGATCGCGGCGAACTGTTTTCTCTTCAGGATGGGCACCCGAATCTTTATGCGCCGGGCAAGCGGCCGTTTCAGACCATCATTCCGGGCTTTGCAGCCAAGGACGGTATGCCCTGGATGTCGTTTGGTGTGATGGGCGGGGATATGCAGCCGCAAGGGCAGGCGCAGGTGATTCTGAACCGCATGGATTACGGACTGGACGTGCAGGCTGCCGGCGATAGCCCGCGCTGGCACCATGAAGGCTCCTCGCAAACCATGGGCGAAGATCAGCCGGGGCTTGGTCCCAGGGGCGTACTGCGGCTGGAGGCCGGCGTTCCGGAAGCGAGCCGGAAGGCGCTCATCGATCTAGGCTGGCCGATGGGCGCAAGCGATGGAGGCTTTGGGCGCTACGAGTGTATCGAAAACCGGAAGCAAGGAGCAGACCGGGTGTACGCGGCCGCGAGCGAGATGCGTGCAGACGGGGTAGCGCTTGCTTATTAGCAGGGAAAAGCGGTCTTCGTGGGCTTGTGTGCGAAACGTATCATTTGCAATAACTTAGAGGTAACCTGGCCAAGGGCCAGGTTACCTCCGCCGGGGAAGTGTGAAGAAAATGTTCGATGGCCCCTCGACTGGGGTCATGGGCGGGGTGCAGAATAGGTCGAGACTCGAGCAGGAGGCAACGTCACGCCAGCAAACCGGGGGTCTCGGGTTTTTCTTCTGGCGGATGGGAAACCGTTTACTTGGTCGTTAAGCAGCGGCTTGCGCTTTCTTTATCGAAACCATGCAAACGAGACCGACTTGGCTTACCTCGTCCCGAGGCGCGGATCGCTCCCGATCGATGAGAGTGACCGCCTTCACAGAGTCACCCTTGAACCGTTGACTGGAACCGTTGAATGGAGAGACGCATGAACGCTGTTCGCAACAACCTTGTCCCGGCAATCGCGGTCCTCGTGCTGCTCGGGTGCGGCGCGTCGCGCCTCCTAGCCCAGGTCGATACCGGCTCGATTGCCGGCTCCATAACGGATTCGTCCGGCGCCTCGGTGGCCAACGCAATTGTGACTGCGACGGATGCGGAGTCCGGCACCAGCTATACCGCGACCTCATCGTCGGACGGCTACTTCACCTTCGCCTCGGTGCGCCCGGGCTCCTACACGGTCCGGGCCACGGCAACGGGCTTCTCGGCAGCCTCGGTGACCGGCGTGGCTGTTACCATCTCGACCCGCGTTGCGGCCAACCTCACGCTTCCTGTCGGTTCCGCGCAGGAGAGCGTGCAGGTGAATGCGGATGCGCTCTCGATTGAGACCGAGAGCTCTGACATCGGCACGGTGCTCTCCTCGCGCGAAGTAGAAGATCTTCCGCTCAATGCCGGGGGCGGGATCCGCTCTTTTTCGACGCTCGCCTTTCTTGCCCCCGGCGCTGTCGGCCCGGGCACCAACGGGGGCACCGGGTACACCAAGATCGGCGGGGGCCAGACCGAAGGCTCTGACTTTTTGCTCGACGGCATCAGCACCTACCGCACGGAAAACGGTACTTCGAATTTCGACCAGACGACCCCTTCGGTCGACGCGATCCAGGAGTTTCGCGTCGAATCGCTCTCTCTGCCGGCCTACTTCGGACGGTCGACCGGCGGACTGGCGAACTTCAAGACGCGCAGCGGCGAAAACGCCTACCACGGCATGATTTACGACTTTTTCAAGAATACGGGGCTGGACGCGAACAGCTGGTTCAACAACGGGAACGCGGCTTTGAATCCCACCCATGCTTCCGACTATCGTCGCACTCCCGATAACAAGAATGACTTCGGCATCACCCTGGGCGGTCCCGTTGCGATTCCTCATATCTACAACGGTCGCAGTAAGACCTTTTTCTTCTTTGACTGGGAGCAGTTCCGCTATGGCAATGGTGGCATCGCCGGCAGCACGGTTCCGACGGTGGCGGAGCGGGCGGGGGACTTCTCCTCCACGCTTACGAGCAAGCCGGTAAACACCTCGAATAACATCGATCCTTGTACGGGCCAGGTGGTGTTGAACGGTCAAATTTTTGATCCGAACACGACCCAGACCGTAAATCAGGGAGGAAATACCGTCTACTGCCGCACTCCCTTCAACAATAATCAGGTACCGATCGGCCGGAGCGCCGTTGCGCAGAAGGTGCTCGCCCTGATCCCCTTGCCGAACAGTATCGGCGCGGGCACGGGCAACTACACCAGCCGCTACACGGAGGAGACAGACCAGACTGTCTACAGTCTGCGTCTGGATCAAAATCTAGGTTCCAGGCACCACATCTTCTTCTTTGGCAGCGCGCGTGAGAATACCGACACGGGGACGCAAAACCTGCCGTACCCCATCAACAGCGGCAACAGCGTCACCGACCAGTACTACAAGTATCTGCGCGTAGGTTACGACTTCACGGTGACCCCGCACATCGTCAACTCGTTCACCATCGGCGGCAACCGGGTGAACAGTTTCAACGTCGCGGCTGCCACGCTGACCCATACCAACTTTGACGCCGAGCTTGGCATTCCCAACATTCCCAACCCCTTCACGACCTTTCCCATCTTCACGCTGGGTGAGTCCACGCCGCAGCTCGGCTCAGCAAACCTCGATGACAACGTGGACAACGGCTACATAGGCAATGACGACGTAAGCTGGCAGAAGGGCAACCATAGCCTGCGCATCGGCGGCACCGTGCGCTACCAGCAGTTTTCCTACATTAACAATGGCCCCGCGGCGGGAACCTTCAACTTCGGCCGCGCGCAAACGGCCGGCACCAATGATTCGACCGTAAGCACCGCGAGCGGCAACGGGATTGCGAGCTTCCTGCTGGGGGTGCCCTCGAACGAGTCTCGCTCGGTCCAGCTGCATTACCCGCAGTGGCGGCAGAACTACTATGCGGCCTATGTGCAGGACGACTGGAAGGCTCGGCACAATCTCACCTTGAATCTAGGCTTCCGCTGGGATCTGGACACGCCCCGGCATGAGTCGCTCGGCGATACTTCTTCTCTCAACCCGTCGTTGGCCAATCCGGGCGCGAACGGACTGCTCGGAGCCCTGCAATTCGGCGGCACCGGCGCGGGGCGCGATGGCAATCGTACCGAGCAGTGGGCTGACACGTACTACAAGGACTTTGGCCCGAGGGTCGGCTTCTCCTACGCTCCTGATCTTTACAAGGGTAAGGTCGTGTTCCGGGGCGCCTACACTCTGCTCTATGGACCGCTTGAGTACGCCGATTATGGCCAGGGGCTGACGCACGGCTTTACCGCGAGCACCGGCGCATCCCCGACCGCCAACGGCAATGGGTTTCTACCCTTCGGCCAGCTGGATGACGGGCCGCCGTCTGTGCCCACCGCGCTCAATACCGACCCCTCGCAGCTGAACGGTCAGGGCATCGACTATGTAGCCAAGACCTACGGCCGGCCGGCCTCGGTGCAGAACTTTTCCTTCGAAACCCAGACCGAGGTCGCCCCGGATCTGATCTTTACCATCGGGTTCCTGGGCGAGCGCGGCACCCACCTGCATGCGCTGCTCAACTATCCGAACGATGCTCCCCTGAGCGCGCTCGGGCTGGGCAATATCCTTTACGACTCGCCCGCCTCACCGCAAGCGCAGGCGGCTGGCATCACCGTGCCCTTCGCCAACTTCTTCAACTATTTCCCTTCGGGCCAGGTCAACCAGGCCATTCGGCCTTTTCCGCAATACGGCTATATCAATACCGACAGCTACCTGCAGAATACCGGCCAGTCCACCTACGACGCGCTGGAGGTGAAGCTGGAGCGGCGATTCCGCAATGGCCTTACCCTGCTCAGCTCCTACACCTGGTCGAAGACGCTCACCGATGCCGACTCTATCCAGCCCTACTACTCGACGATTCTGGGCCAGGGCGGTACCCAGAATCCTTACGACCTGAAGGCCGAAAAGGCGGTCAGCACCCAGGATGTTCCGCAGAACTTCGTCGTCAGCTACCTGTATGACCTGCCCGTGGGGCGCGGCAAGAAGCTTCTTGCGAACACACCCAAACCTGTGGATGCGGTCATCAGCGGCTGGCGTGTCGGCGGCATTGATCGCTACCTGAGCGGACAGCCGATCAGCTTCTTTGGAGAGCCGGGCATTCCCGGTTTCGATAACGGGATCCGGCCCAACCGCGTGACGAATGTGCCCGCGATCCAGGTACCCAACTACGGCCACTACAACGCGCTCAGCTACGTGAATCCCAACTCGCCGACCTCGGTCTTCAACCCCGCCGCGTTTGCCGACCCAAACGCCAACCGGGGCACAGGGCCCTTCCAGTTCGGCGATATGCCACGCAACTCGCCCGATATCCGCACCCCGACTTATCTCAACGAGGACTTCAATCTTTCCAAGACCTTTCCCATCCACGAAAGTTTCAGCGCGGAGTTTCGTGCCGAGGCTTTTGACCTGTTCAATCGACACGTCTTTGCCAAGCCGGATTCCGGCGTCTACGACCTAAACTTCGGCCAGATTACCGGAACCATCAATGGTCCGCGTAATCTGCAACTCGTGCTCAAGATTCACTACTAGGCATAGAGGGCCGCGGCGGGTCTTTGTTCGCCGCGGCCAAGCCGCCGTGTACCCTGGGAGAAAAGCCTACAGTCTACTTGCTCTGCATGCATCCATACCGTTTCGTTTTCCTCCCCCTGGTTATGCTTTTTGCCTTAGCGGGTCGCGCCCAGGCGCCTGCGGCCGACGCTGCTTTGGCGGCTGGGGCAGAGGCTCTGCGCGGCGGAGATGCGAGCACAGCGGTTGAGGACTTTCGTGCCGCCATCAAGCTGCGTCCGCAGTTTGCCGAAGCGTATCTGAACCTCGGGCTTGCCCTGCAGCAGACCGGGCATGCAGACGAGGCGGCGGAGGCATTGGACAAGGCGGCCACCCTCAAACCCGCGCTGCGCGGGCCGCATCTGTTTCTCGGCATCCTCGAGTATCAGCAAAACCAGCTGGGCAAAGCGGAAGCGGCGCTGCGACGCGAAACGGAATTGAGTCCCAGGGATGCGAAGGCCTGGATGTGGCTCGGCATCGATCAGCTGGCCCAGGCCCACCCCGAGCAAGCCGCGGCCTCGCTCGACAGCGCTGCCCGCCTTGCTCCGGGCGACGTGGATATCCTCTACCATCGTGGCCGCGCCCACCTGCTCGTTTCGCAGGAGAGCTATCAGCAGATGTTCAAGCTCGATCCTGATTCCTACCGCGTGCACCAGGTGCTCGGGCAGGCGGACGCCGAGGCGGATCGCCGCGCCGAGGCTATCACCGAATACAAGCTGGCCATCGGGCGCGCGCCCCATGGCCTGGGGCTGCACGAAGCGCTCGGCGATCTCTACTGGACCGATGGCAAGATGGAACTTGCCGACCCTCAGTACCAGCAGGAGCTGGCCCTGGATCCAGGCAGCGTGTCGGCCAATTACAAGCTGGGCGGCCTGCGCGTGATTGAAGGCCATCCGGCCGAGGCCGTCGCCCCGTTGCAGCACGCCGTCGCTCTTGACCCTGCATTTGAGAAAGCCACTTACTATCTGGGCCGCGCCTATGTCGCTCTCGGCAGAGACGCGGACGGGATCGCCTGCCTTGAGCAGGCCGCCAAGGCGCCGGACGACGAGACCCTGAACACGCTTGCCTGGTATCAGCTGGTGCGGGTCTATCGCCGGCAAGGGCGTGCCGCGGACTCCGACGCTGCGCTCGCCCACTTTCGCGAGTTGCGCGCGCAGGTCGCCCAGCGGCAGCAAGCCAAAAGCACTGCCCAGGCCAACCGCCGGCAGGATCTGCCTCGCCCAGAAGAGATACCTGCCGATACGGCACAGCCATAGTTACGAATGATGGATCGCAGCAGATGCGCTCTGCGCCTGCATGAGGGATGGAGTTCTAGGATGATGAGAAATGTGACCGGGCAAACAGCGCTTCTCTTTGCGGCCCTTGCTCTCGGTTGTCTCCCGCTCGCGGCGCAGACGGCCCCAAAGGCACTGAGCCTGTCGGGTGAGTTCCAGGGAACCCACGACCCCTCGATCGCGAAGCAGGGCAACACGTACTATGTCTTCGCGACCGGTGCTGCCGTGCATCCGCCCGCAGGCCAATCGTCAAGCCCGGATGCGCCATCGGGCGCCGCATCGACCGCGAACCTGCCGCAGCTGCCTGTGCGCTGCTCGCCCGATCTCCACCTGTGGCATCGCTGTGGCGCAGTCTTCCCTGCCGGCATTCCGGCCTGGATCCAGAAAGCGAGCCCCGAGACAAAGGAACTGTGGGCGCCCGATATTTCGTTTTACGACGGCGCCTATCATCTCTTCTACGCCTACTCCGCCTTCGGAAAGAACACCTCTGGTATCGCGCTTGCAACCAATGCAACCCTGGACGCGAGCAGTCCGGCGTACCACTGGATCGACCAGGGGCTGGTGCTCCAGTCAACTGCTGCAGAGGACTACAACGCCATCGATCCTAACCTGATCCTGGACGAACACGGCGAGGCCTGGCTCTCGTTCGGCAGCTTCTGGAGCGGCATTAAAATGCGCAAGCTCGATCGCGCCACTGGCAAACTGTCGACCACCGACACCCGCACGTATGCGCTTGCTGCCCGCGCTCGTCCCGCGGATGCGGAGGCCGCCCGGCCCGGCCTTCCGCCCGATTGGGAGGCGATCGAAGCGCCGTTTATCCTGCGCCACGGTGAGTACTTCTATCTCTTTGTTTCCTGGGACCTGTGCTGCCGCGGCGCGCGTAGCACGTACCATACGATGGTCGGCCGCTCGCGCTCCGTGCACGGGCCTTATCTCGACAGGCAAGGCAAATCGATGATGGACGGCGGAGGCTCGCCGGTGCTGGTCGCAAATGCACAGTGGGCCGGCCCGGGCGGCGCCTCCGCCCTCCACACGGATGCTGGCGACTTGCTCGTGTTCCACGCCTATGACGCCAAGACGGGGCGACCCGCTTTGCAGATTTCAACCATCGCCTGGAGCGACGGTTGGCCGAGGGCTGCGCTTACGGATGCAGACGCGAGTGCGGCGGCACGCTAGCGCGATACCGAGCGCACTGGCTGCGCTTCCTTGTCCGGCGGTGGTTTACCAGCCGCGCGTGCCCGGCGGGCCTTTGAAGGGTCCCTGGATCCAGGACGTGATCCAGCCGCCGTAGAAGTCGCCGACCTGGGGGATGACGCGTTCTTCGTCCACGGTGCACTCGTCGACCTTGTTCGCGTAGAAGGCAAGATAGTTGCGCAGCGCGGCAAAGGCCGGTGTGGGTTTGCGGTAGCTCCAGGCTGCATCGATTGCGAGGGAGGACTCTGCTGCCGGGGTGTCTGTGACCTTGAGGATGGACCAGTACGATGCAGACCCCTTGAACTCGCAAAAGCTGGTGCGCCGCGCCGAGGGGCGCAGCAGATCCATGGCCACGTCTGCCGGAGGGATGTAGTAAACGGGAGGGTGACTGGTCTCGAGTACGCGCAGGGCTCTGCTCGTATCGGCGATGAGGGCCCCGCAGTGGGTCACGCGCAGGTGGCTCGAAGTCGCCTCAAGCCTCGGGGGTCGGGGATACTCCCAGACCGATTCCATCTCTCTGGTCATCGCCTTCTCCGCGCTCTGAAAATCGTTCGATCCCGATGCTCGAGCACCTGAGCTGAAAGCCCCTCGAGGAAGGGCACACAGGGCGAACAGCTCATTACTGGGTGAAGCTAGGTGTCTCCACACAGTGCTTCAAGGCGCGCTGCCTGCCTTTCGATCAGCATCGGGCTCTGCGTATGCCAAGCCTACTTCGTCACAGCCCTGGCGCGCCACTTGGCCGCAAGTTGCTTGTCGGCGAGCGCCTTGATGAAGACACCGCCGACAACGCTGCGAGCCTGGAAGCCTACCTGCTTGCCAGTCTTGGTGTCATACCAGTCGGTTAGTGGAACGCGGGTCGGCGTCTCATTGACCCAGAGCGCGATGGGGCTCATGATGGCGTCAAAGTCCTCAGGCTTTGCGGCCAGCGTCGCAGTCCAGATCGTCCAGTCCAGCTTGGTGTAGTCGGCGCGGCTGTCGAGCGGGAGACCGTACCTGTTCAACTTCGTTTTGTAGAAGGCGACTTCACTGTCGCGGACCGATTGGGGGAAAAGGTTATAGCCGAGCAGGGTATCCCATACCAGGTTGTACTTCTGGCTCCAGGTGTTGGCTGCGTCGTAGGCCAGCTTGTAGTGGTCGCCTTCTTTGTCCATGCTGATCCACTGGGCGGCGTAGGCGTGAGCGGTCTTGGAGTAATCGCGGGCGACACCTTCCTTGCCGAGCAGATGAGCGAGGTCAGCGTAGGCTTCAAGTGCGTCGATCGCTTTCAGCGATAGATTGGCGTTGTGGGTGACATGGCCGGCAAAGTCGTCGGTGGTGAGCTGGTTCTCGGGATCAAGGCCATGTTCTTTCAGGAACTCTGCCCACTGCGTGAGCCGTGTCCAGTACTCCGCGGCCAGCGCCGTATTCGGTTTGCCGTCGACGGGAGCCCGGGCCAGCGCGTCGATCAGGATGAGCATGTTTCCTGATTCTTCGACCGGCATCTGGTCTTCTTCGGTCTGTTCGCCGCCGCCATAGGTCTGACCGTTGGCCAGTGGATAGGTGCCCAGGTCGTGCGGCGCAAAGGGAAAGTGCCAGCGATTGGGCAGCGCTGTGTATGCGAGCAGAGGACGCAGCTCGGCCTCGAGCAGCGCAGGGTTGAAGAAGAGAAAGAATGGCGCCGCAGGGTAAAGCACGTCGACGGTACCGATACTGCCGTTGGAAAAATTTTCCTTGCCGAAGATCAGCGGCCGGCCGTCGACATCCGCGACGAAGCCATGCGCGGCCCATGCCTGACGGTAGGCCAGGGTGCAGAGCGTCGCGTACCCTTGACCCGCGACGCGGATCAGATCTGCAGTGAGCTCCGTGTCGAGATCCTCGCCTCGCTTGTCGAGGGCGGCCATTTCGTGTTCGGCAGCGTCGAGCATGCTTGCGACAGACCGATTGTTGCGCTGCCAGTAGGGTCGCAGATTTCTCTGCAGGTACTGGATGGCATAGCCTTCGGTGTAGGAGACGAGCACGTGGCGCGTCACCGGCGTGGCCCTTACAGTGCCCAGCGGGAGGGCCGCGGCCAGGTGCGAGTCGCCCCGCCCGACGACCTGGGGCTGCTCCATGGTATCGGCGGAAGGCAGACTGCCGGTGCGCACGAACGCGTCGAGCGCATCCTGCGCGATGACAGAGGTGGAGACTTCCTCCCTGGGGAGTGAGAGATGAAAGTAGCCCCAATCGATCCGGAGATCGTCCCCTGACCGATTGAGAATGCGTTGATCGCGCGAACCGACGGAGAGCACAGTCTGGGTTTCGGTCAAATTCCGAGAGTAGGTCACGGCCTCGCCGGCACCGTCGACGGCGACCAGCGGATCGACGTCGAGCAGAACCGAAACAGCATGCGGGCTCCCGTCGGTCGACCTCGCGGTGAAGCTGATGTAGGTGACCGGGCGGGAGAGGATGTCCAGATCGGCCAGCAGGGTAGGCGTGAAAAAAGTCAGCTCAAGCGCGATTCCCGCGGCCGTGAAGCTGTAGCGGGTGTGGGTGGGCGTAACGCTATGCTCAACTTGCCGCATGGCCGGGATCGAACGCGGCTCCCGGCCCATGAAGCGCATAGGCTGGCCGTCGATGCGAATCAGGCCCGCGAGCGGCTGCGGTTTGCCGGTCCAGTGCACGGTATCCGAGGCGGTCAGGTCGTCCGTATCGGACCAGATGGAGAAATAGGGATTGTGCGTGATGAGTGGAGTGGCGGGCGGCCGAACCGGCTGCGCAGCCAGGGCGAGCGCGGAGAAGAGAAAGAGCAGAAGCAGAGCGGGGCGACGTTGCTGCAAGAGTTGTAGCCTCAAAGGATGATGTTGCCTGCCATGGTATGCGCCTGGAGGCTTGGCTTGAAAATGGGCTGTCTGCGGGGAGGGTTTCGAGAGCCAGGCTTCTCTCCGAAATGGAGCGGGGACCGGCAAGCCTTCTCTGCTGAGATCGCATCGCTCTTCGCCACGGCTCTGCTGCTTCCCGGTTGCATGTGTGCAGAGTAACTCGGAGCCGCTTGCCATCCCGTCGGCGCATTTTATCTGCATGGTGAGTCGATGCGCATGGGCTTTGTTTGGCGGGCGAACCATTGCGACCCTTTTCCTTGATGGCCTTCATCGGTTATAGTGCCGACCAGATCGATGTGCGCCGCTTTTCGGCACCGCGACTGGAAATGATTGCAATCTTTAGGTGGCGGTGCAAGTGTTCAAGCCTTTTTTATCCACTCTTTGCTGTGTGCTGGCCGGTGTCCTGTCCGCGCCGGCTGTGGCGCAGCTCTTTGAAGCCGAGCATCCGGCCAAGCAGCAGATCCTTTTGTCGCCGGTCGATCAGGCTAGGCTCGATCGCTTAGGTTCTTTTGAAACACTGCCCGACGGCCCGTGGCATTTTCATGCCGGGGATGTAGCGCATGGGGAGTCGCCGACGCTCGACGACAGCTCCTGGCAGACGGTAGAAGCCAAGTCGAAGGCAGGCAAGGAAGCAGTCTGGTACCGCCGGACAATTGAGATCCCAAAGAACCTGCACGGCTACGACCTGACCGGGGTCGATGTCAGCTTTCGGTTTCGTGCCTATGCGAACGGTCCCATGCCGCAGATCCTTTACTTCAACGGCCGGCGCGTAGCCCTGGGCGACGACCTTGAACAGATCCAGCTCTTCTCAAATGCAAGACCGGGCGACAAGGTACTCGTTGCCGTCAAGCTTCTGCAAACCGTCGATGACAAGAAGTTCGATCATGTCGAGATGAAGATCACCTTCGCGCCAAAGCGGCCCAATCCGGAACAGCTGCGCGAAGAGTTGGTGAGCGCCGCGGTGCTGGTTCCATCACTCATGCCAGCGTCGCAAAGGGATGCCAAGACGCTGACGGGCGCAATCGAGTCGATCGATCTGAAGTCGCTTGACAGGGGCGACCAGGCAGCCTTTGACGCGAGCTTGACGAAGGCGCAGACCCAGCTGGCCACGCTTGAGCCGGTGCTCGCTTCCGCCACATTTCACCTGACGGGGAACTCGCATATCGACGCCGCCTGGCTGTGGCCTTGGACGGAGACAGTTGACGCCGTAAAGCGCACCTTCAGCACGGCTGCCCAGTTGATGAACGAGTACCCTACCTACACCTATACGCAGTCCGCCGCAGTGTACAGCCAGTGGATGGCGGACAAGTATCCGGAGATGAATGCGCAGATCAAGCAGCGCATCGCTGAAGGGCGCTGGGAACTGGTCGGCGGCATGTGGCTCGAGCCGGACCTGAATATGCCCGATGGCGAGTCGCTTGTTCGCCAGATTCTGGTTGGCCAAGCCACTTTCGAAAAGCTTTACGGCAAGACGACCCGCATTGGCTGGAACCCGGATTCGTTTGGATATAACTGGCAGCTTCCGCAGATCTATAAACGCTCCGGCATCGACTATTTCGTAACCCAGAAGATGACCTGGAACGATACCAATCAGCTGCCCTTCAAGCTCTTCTGGTGGCAGTCTCCGGATGGCAGCAAGGTGCTGTCTTATTTTCCGCATGATTATGCGAACGACAATCTGGATCCTATCCGGCTCTCAAAAGACCTGGCGACGGCGCGCCAGCGCTCCCCGGGTATGACCGAGATGATGGACCTTTACGGCGTTGGAGACCATGGCGGCGGCCCGACCCGGGCCATGCTCGACCAGGGCTTGGAATGGATGGAGCCGAACAAGGTATTTCCTCATGAGGAGTTCGGCACGGCGCAGCCGTTTTTCAGCAAGGTGGAGGCGCAGGTCGCTTCCGATTCCCCCACCTGGAACTACGCTTCACTGGCCAAAGGCGAGATGGCTTTGCCCCAGCCCGCTGCCGGCCAGATCAGCGTGCCGACCTGGAAGGACGAACTTTACTTCGAGTACCATCGAGGCGTTTTTACTACCCAGGCCGATCACAAGCGCAACATGCGGCAGAGCGAAGAGCAGGTGCTCAACGCGGAAAAGTATGCGTCGCTGGCATGGCTGGAGGGAGAGAGCTATCCCGCTGCGCGCCTGACCGAGGCCTGGAAGCATGTGCTGTTCAACCAGTTTCACGACCTCGCCGCGGGTTCCGGCATCGGCATTATTTACAAGGACGCACAGAAGGACTATGACCAGGTTCGCTGGTCGACCAACGAAATCAAGGCAGAGTCTCTGAAGAAGTTGTCTGCAGCGATTGATACCCGCGTCAAGGACGGCGTGCCGGTGCTGATCTTCAACCCGCTGGCCTGGCAGCGTGGCGGACTGGTGGAAGTCTCCGTGCAGCTGCCCTCCGGCCCCGCACAAGACGTAACCGTCTTCGACAGCAAGAATCATGTTGTGCCTTCCCTCGTGCTTTCGAGCGACGCGAAGACGCAGAGCTATCGTTTGCTGCTCAAGCCGGATGGGGTGCCGTCGATGGGTTACGAGGTCTATCGCGTGGCCCCGGGCAAACGCGAGTTTCCGAGCGACTTGAACAGCGCAGGCACCACGCTCGAGAACGCAATGCTGCGCATCACGGTAGATCCGCAGACCGGCTGCATCACTTCCTTGTTCGACAAGCGGGCGAACTTTGAAACGATCAAGCACGGTGGCTGCGGCAACGAGTTGCAGGCCTTTCAAGATACGCCCAAAGAGTACGACGCATGGAATATCGATCCGGGCACCCTCGATGCAGCGCCAACCTTGCTGCACAGCGTAGATTCAGTGCGCCTGGTAGAGCAGGGTCCTCTACGCTCGGTCATCCGCGTATCGCGTTCGTGGCAAAGCTCGAAGTTCTCGCAGGACATCATCCTCTATGCGGGTTCCGATCATGTGATCGTTGCAAACGACATCGACTGGCATGAAACCCATGTGCTGCTCAAGGCGGCCTTTCCTCTGGCCGCAACCGGGCCGCTCGCGACCTACGAGATCCCTTATGGCGTCATCGACCGGCCCACCACACGCAACAATAGCTTCGAGAAAGCTCGCTTCGAGGTGCCCGCGATGCGATGGGCGGACCTCGGTGATGGTACGCATGGCTTCAGCCTGATGAACAACAGCAAGTATGGCTACGACTCTGTCGGCGATCTGCTCCGGCTCTCGCTGCTGCGTTCGCCTACCTGGCCTGACCCCGATGCCGACCGCGAGCGCCACAAATTCAGCTACGCGCTCTACCCCCACGCCGGCACCTGGCAGCAGGCGGGGACGGTGCAGCATGGTTACAACTTCAACTATGAGCTGGAGGCCATGCAGGTGGAGCCGCATAGCGGCGCCATGGCGGCGGAGCACTCCTTTGCCAGCGTGGATGCGAAGAACGTCGTGGTGACGGCAATCAAGAAAGCCGAGACCGACAATGCACTGATCGTTCGCTTTTACGAGTGGGCCGGCAAGGGCGGTCAAGTAACTTTGACGGTGCCTGCCGGCGCGAGCACCGCCTCGATCGTGAACCTGATGGAGAAGCCGGAAGGCGATCCGCTTCGAGTCGCAGAGAATCACGTCACCGTGCCGGTTACACCCTTCCAGATTCAGACAGTGAGGATTGATTACAAGGCATTCCCCGCGCAGTAGCGGCGCGCGGCAGGCATCGATCCATCGACCGGAAAGCAACCGGGTGGCGGGGGCGGACCTGCGGCGCGGCGCGCAGCCGCCTCATCGTTGGAGCAGGCCACGACGCTGGTTCAAGCCTGGTGCAGGATCGCGACTTCTTTGCGCAGCTTCAACGACTGATTCGCCTGCACGACGGCAAGCGCCGACCCGAGCCCGACTTTTGCATCCGCGACGGGAGCGGCGCCATTGCGAACACAGTAGACAAATGCGCGTGTGGCCGTGGTCGTCGGATCTTCAGCAGTGGAAACGTCGACCGGCTGGCCCGCTCCGCGATAGGGCATCTCGTTCGATGGGTTGTAGGATGCGGTCGTCACGACGCCCTCATCTTTGCCGTCGGGTCCAACCACTACCTTTGCGATCTTCTTTGGCTCATAGAAAAATGTTGCGTCTTCCAGCGTCAGGTTCAACGATCCCTTGGTTCCGTAGAGCCAGAGTTGATCGCCCATCTTGGCGTTGTCGGTGATCGAGGTGAAGATGAAGCGCCGCCCACCGGAGTAGCTGAGAATGACCTGAACGTTATCGTCGGTCTCGCGCCCGTCATGATAGCGGCAGATGGAACCCGAGGCGAGCGCGGCTTCCGGATACTCCCCGAAGACCCAGTTCGCAATATCTATGTGGTGGGAGCCGAGCTCTGCAATCAATCCCAGAGACCACTCGTGATAGAGCCGCCAGTTGATCAGGTGTTCCAAAGCTGGATCAGGAACAGGACGCCGCCAGTCGTTATTTCTGTTCCAGTAGCCCATGATGTGCGTGACATCGCCGATCTCGCCCTGCTGCACACGCGAGATTGCGGCGCGAATCCACGGCGAATACCTGTACTGGTGCCCGATCTGGTAGATGCGCTTGTGCTCGCTCGCTGCTGCGGCGATCCCCTTCGCCTGCTCGACGGTGTATGCCATGACTTT
This sequence comes from Vulcanimicrobiota bacterium, assembly GCA_964658225.1. Lineage (GTDB taxonomy): Bacteria > Acidobacteriota > Terriglobia > Terriglobales > Acidobacteriaceae > EB88. The sequence goes on from CAZZYH010000009.1 coordinate 44,526, forward strand.
TTCACCGTAGACATGGTGCCCGCCGGCGAGAGCCGCGAGGACGTGCTCTCCGTGCAGACCGAGCGGCGTCGCGACGATGACTGCGTCAAGGTCCTTGCGCTCTAGCAGCGCGCGGTAATCCTTGTGCGCCGCGACACGCTTGCCGCAAATACGATTCAGTTGCGCGAAGCGCGGCTCGTAAATATCGGCTGCCGCAACCGCGGAGACTCCCGGAACGCGAAGAAAGCTGCGAATCAGCTCCTGCCCACGGCTGCCCGCACCGATGATGCCCAGGCGAAAGGGAGAGCTGTCTTGGGTCGGAGCCATTTGTCGCCCGGCTTCTGCCTCGGAGCGAGCTGCGGCCTGCGCTTCGGCTTCCCGGCGAAATAAGAGCGAGGCAGAAGCCGAGACGGCAAGCGCCGAGACGGCGTGGTTAAACTGGCGGCGGCTGATCAAGCTTCACTCTTCCTTCGGCGGCGATGCTGGTTTCGAAAAACAGGGTTGGCCAGGCCAGTTTATGGCAACACAGCCGCTCGCCGGTGCGGGACCTTCAAAGATAAGAGCTTCGGTGCCCGGCAACGACTTCAAAACGCGGCGAGAAGCCTCTGGAGAAAGAACAAAGACGACCGTCGAAAGCGCGTCGCTGTCTGTTGCGCTGGGGCTGATGACTGTGGTCTGCAAGACCCCTTCTACCGGCCGCATCCTTTGCGGATTGAAGATGTGACAGTAGCGATGCCCGTCCTTGATGAAAAATTTCTGGGTGCAGGCTCCTGACGAGAGCGACGTATCCTTGAGCAAGACCGTTGCGGCCACCACGCCCTGCGAGCGCGGATCGTCCACCTGCACTGGCCAGCCGCGCTCACCCGGCGGCGCTCCGATCGCGTACAGTGTACTGCCGCCCGCCGAGAGCAACGCCGACCGTACGCCCGCCTCGCGCAGCACACGCTCCGCGCTATCGACGGCAAACCCTTTGCCGATGCTTCCGGGGTCAAGGTCCATGGCCCGCCCTGTTGTAAACGCTACGCTCCGGTCGCCCGTGTGAAGCCGCACCTTTTCCCATCCGATCGTACTTCGCACGGCGGCAAGCTCCGCTAACGAAGGAACGCGGCCGCCATGCTGATAAAACCCCCACACCCGCAGCAGGGGACCGACCGTGATGTCGAAGGCCCCGCCCGATCGCTCGCTCCAAAAGAGAGATCGCTCGAGGAACTGAAAGGTCTCCGGATCGGTGGTCACGGGACCATTGGCCGCCTCACGACTGATGCGCGACAGCTCGCTCGAAGGCCGGTAATTGCTGAGCAGCTCTTCAACTCGATCCACTTCGTCGAAGGCAAGGTTTGCCGCATGATCGGCGGCGGCCTCATCAGGAGCGTAGAGGTCGAGCGTGAACTCGGTGCCCATGGCCAGGTGGGAGAGATGGAACCGTGTTTGCAGTGCTTGCGCTGGGGGCGGGGTCGCCTCTGCTGCGAAAAAAGGCAACCCTGCGGCAAGCAAGAAAGCGAGAGAAAGGATCGACGTAGCCGGCCTGTAACTCCCCGGCGAGGATCTGGCTCGCATGCACCTGGCCACCCTCGATCGCAGCATGGCGTTCCCAAATAGGATCTTCCGGACCGGGCTCTGGCTGCAAGCCTGAACTGCTTGCCTTGTTCCTGGCGCAGAAAGTATCTCCCACCAAGAAGAACCTTGCCCTACACAACTCTGCCAAAGGCAAGGGCGCGCGCCACCGGCCGTGCTCCATCCGCGATGCCGGATGCCTTAGGTTCCCAACAATCCATGCGGGTCCAGCACAAACTTCTTGGCCGCACCCTTGTCAAAGTCTGCATACCCGTGGGCCGCTTCGCTCAGCGGGATCACCGTAGCATTGACAATTTTCGCGATCGGTAACCGGTCGTGAAGAATTGCCTGCATGAGTTGCCGGTTGTACTTCAGCACCGGGGTCTGCCCGGTGTAGAACCGGTGCGACTTCGCCCAGCCCAACCCGAAGCGCATCTTGAGATTGCCGGTCTTGCTCGCTTCATCCTGCGCGCCCGGATCCTCGGTCACATACAGCCCCGGGATGCCGATCGAACCCGCCGCCCTGGTCACCGTCATCAGCGAGTTCAGCACCGTCGCCGGAGCCTCGGCGCCATCCTTGCCATGCGCCCGAGCCTCAAAGCCCACCGCGTCGATCGATGCATCTACTTCCCTGCGCCCGATCGCCTTCTCGATCAGGTCCGTAAGGTCCTCACTCGTGGTCAGGTCCAAAGGCACATAGCCCATGCTCTCGGCATGTGCCAGCCGCTCCTTGTTCATGTCTCCGACCATCACGACTGCCGCTCCCAGCACATACGCCGAAGCCGCCGCGGCCAGGCCTACAGGACCTGCGCCGGCCACATACACGATCGATCCAACACCCACCCCTGCGTTCACCGCGCCATGAAAGCCGGTCGGCAGGATATCCGAGAGCATGGTCAAGTCCTTGATCTTCGACATGGCCTGTTCTTTATCGGGGAAGGGGATCAAGTTGAAGTCGGCATACGGCACCATCACGTACTCTGCCTGCCCTCCGACCCAGCCGCCCATGTCGACGTATCCATAGGCGCCCCCTGCGCGTCCAGGATTTACGTTCAGGCACACGCCTGTCTCCTGCATCCGGCAGGTCCGGCAGCGTCCGCACGCCACGTTGAAGGGCACCGTGACCAGGTCACCCTTCTTGATGTACTCCACGTCCGAGCCGAGTTCGATCACCTCGCCGGTAATCTCATGGCCCAGAACCATTCCGGTCGGAGCAGTCGTACGGCCCCGCACCATGTGCTGGTCGGATCCGCAGATGTTGGTCGAAACCACCTTCAGGATCACCGCATGTTCGATCTTCTTTCCTGCAGGGTTTTGCATTTTCGGGAAGTCGATCGACTGCACCTCGACCTTATTCTGTCCCAGATACACCACGCCGCGATTCTCAGCCATAGCCCTATCTCCATCCCGTTCTGGTGCGTTCAGATTGAAAACAGAAGTCGCCCCGAATCGCCCCGGGGCACTTCCATGGATGCACTCTTTGAGATGCCACATGGATGGTCGGCGCGCGGCCCCGCGCCTGTCTCGCACGCCCGGGTGATGTTTTCCTAACGAAGGCGCCTAGAGCGCGTTCGTCTTCGGGGTTTGCTGTCGGGACAAGGATCCCACGATGAACCACGTAAGCGGCGCGATCGAGTACTGACCGATAGCCATCCAGATACCGGCTAGAGAGGCCAGCATGGCGAGGATGGGCAGCGACAACTCCTTGGGAGCTATCCGGCCGAATACCAGGGCCCGTTGGCAAGTCAACCCGATTACGAGCAGGTACAGCAGGCCACCAACGACGCCCGAGGTAATAAAAGCGTCGCTGACATCGACCTCGGATCCATGCGCTGCTTCACTCGATCCACCGAATCGCCCCGCCCCTATCGTGGTCGCCCCTAGGCCATTGCCGATGGGGTAAGTGAAGCCCTGCTTTAGGCCGTAGACAAATTCAGAAGCATGCAGGCCGAGGGTTGAGTGTTTTGCCTCAAGAGGATGCGCTAATCCTTCTATCTGATGCTGCGAGGCCGCCTGGCTTGCAGAGGCAGGCGGCTGGCTTGACCCTGCGCCTCCGCCTCCTACCCGGGAGACGACGAGAGTGAGCGCCAAGGCGCCGACCGCGAGCCCGAGCGGGAACCGCAATGCCCATCCCTTACCGCCTCGTCCGCTGAAAGCCCAACCGATGGCGATCCCAAAAATGCCTTTGAAGATCGAGCCTCTCGATCCCGAGAGGAACAGCGCGGTGGCCAGCAAGGGGAACAACAGGATCAAAGCGCGTCTTCTATGAAACACCGCGACCGCTGAGCAAAGAGTGGCGAGCAACATTAAGTTGGCGTACTCAGCCGCGCTGACCGAGTAGCCAAAAGCACGGCTGACCCCTCCCCCAATTTGGAGAGACGCAAAATGCGAGGAGACCTCGGCAATCCACAAGCGCTCCCAAGGGAGAAATCCTATGTAGTTCTGACAAATCCCAAGCACCGCCGCCAGAACGCCAAGAGGTAAAAGCACACGATAGATCAAGTGCGACAACAGCCGGGGGGTGCCGTACCTTTGACCTATCCAGAACCACAGCAACGGGACCAGATACATCAAGACGCCGGAAGCGCCTACAGCAAGGCCGCCTTGCCGAGGATTAAAGACCTCGAGCACCATCACGACAGTGAGTGCCAGCAGGGCCTTCGATACTGCATTGGTCAAGCGTAGCCGCAGCAGAATGGGTAGGACGAGAATAACGGTAAATGCCGGTCCTACAGCGATGAGAGCGTCCAGCTTCGGAAAACCAAAGACGGCGTCAAAGATGCGCCGAATGTCGCCGAGCAGGAAGAGGTAAGACAAGACCATCAAGATGGAAAAGCCTGTGTCTAAAAGAGACACAGAAAGAAAAAGCAACAGAAAAAGATAAGCAACGAGGATGTTGTACTGTCCCCGCCAAAGCAACTCGAGCGCGGGAAGGAGCGCGAAGAGAGTAGCCGCCCATACCGCGGTGGCCCTTGATTCCTGCAACCGCCGGAGGTACGAGCCTGCAGTCGAAAATCCCGGCCTGGTTAGGGACGAAGTGAGATTCATAGCTTTCGACAATCCGTCTATCGCTGCATGAGGGCTGGCTTCAGGAAAAGGCAAGCAACTTGCTTGTCGGGCTCGTTACGATACCCAATAGCAGTATACAGGTCGGGCGAGAACGCCTCTTCCAATCCTTTGCGGGTAATGCGCCCTTCTAGGGTGTGACTGCTTCTACACCGATCTTTGCTGCCTGGGGCAAAGACATCGGAGACTCTTTGTTGCCTTCTTCGCAAAGCATGGCGCAGCAAAAAAGAGCTGCTGGGTAAATGAGAATACTGCCGTGACGTGTGTACCCGAAGCCGACCACGTAAGGCAATACAGCCGTGAGAACGAACGCGACGTAAATCACGCTGGACCAGCCGAGTTGCGTGCCCGCATTCCGGCCGGCGAATCGAAAATACCGATATGCGGCGCCCGCTAGCGAGGTCCAAAGAAGGCCGCGAAAGATCAGCATTCCCAAGAACTCGTAGATCGCCATTGGACCTCTGGCGATCTTGCCCCCTCCCTCTTTTTGGAGCGAAAACAGCAGCACGTGGAGCTTTCGCAGGTCGGCCTGCAGCGTCGCTCCGGGATGCGTCGCCATGTACTGCTCCGCGGCGGCCTTGTGAAAGTCGCTAAACTGCCACTCGTTCAAGAAGAAGTGGCCCGCATTGAATTCGCCATCGAACTGGTCCAGATTGCCACCCGGCGGCGGAGGGTAACGAGCCAGAAAGTGCTCATTATTGCCTTTGTGGAAGTTGATCCCATCCAGGCTCGTACCAAGCGAGTAGCGGCCTGTCGCGTGATGCTGATGGAGCGCCCAACCGAGCGGAGCGCTGATGGCTATCATCAACACCAAGATGCGCGAGATGCGGCGGCTCTCTTGGAGGAGATAGGCGACGGTGAGCACGAGGACGGCAGGAGCCATGGAGCTCTTGGCCAGGTAAATCATTGCGATCGTTACGCCAAAGAGCAACGCATCGATCAGGCCTGAGTGCCGGTGGCCTTCTATCGTGTCTGTCCGATCTGTCCGAAAAAAGAGCCGAGCGATCGCGAACGCTACAATGCTGTACGAATATCCCTCTTCCACCTGCAGGTTCACAATATCGGCCAGGAACGGCGTCGCCGCAAACGGCAGAAGAAGCAGAATCGCCACCATCCGTCTTCGTCCTGGATCGACGGGGCGACATGCCCACACACGCCACACCGCGAGGAGCAGCGGAATCAGGAACAGAAGTGCCTTAAATAAGGCGACCGCCAGATACCGTTGTCCAAAGAGCGCTACTCCCAGAGCAATGGTCGCCGACGGTATCGGCATCCGCGCACCGTGAAAGCATATGGGATTGCCAAAGGTACCCATGGCGTCGGTGCAGACTGCCAGCCCCTTACCCTCCAAGAGGCTTTTTGCTGTTGGGCCCACCAGGAAGGGGATGCCGAAGGGAGACAAGTGCGCCAGAGGCCTTTCGAAAACCAAGACCGCAGCGATTGAGATCAGGACAGCAGTGCTCACCAGGAGCAGAAGGGTCGCATCTGGCCGCACGGCCGGTCTGCTCACTCCTGATAAGCGTTCTGTTTTCTGCGGAATCATGGGGAAGGGTAACATCGGACTATCTTTCAGTGGACTA